>JALYGH010000240.1 GCA_030777205.1 Chloroflexota bacterium | reverse complement strand
CGCCACGACCGTTCCGCCTCCCGCCCGCGTCTCCAGAATGCCCCGGTCGGCCAGCAGGGCGTACGCCCGCGCGACCGTGTTCAGGTTGACACCCCAGTCGCGGGCGGCTCGGCGCACGGGCGCCAGGCGGTCGCCCGGGCGCAGCTCGCCGGCGGCGACGCGCCGGAGGACGTCGGCGGCGATACGCTCGTAGAGTGGGGCGCTCGGTATGCTTGTCATACTCGGTAGCAGACAAGCATACACCAGTCCTAGGCTGGATGGCAGCCAGGGCGATCCAGGGATCGGGCGCGGCAGTTGCCTACGGTCTGCGCAGGCCGCTGTATCAGGAGACCCGAGTGCCCGGTGCGATCGTGTCCGGCACCGTCACCAGCGCGAACGGCTCGCCGGGGGCGCGCCCGCCGGCCGCGAGCAGCATCCCGCGCGACTCGACGCCGCGGATGCGGGCCGGCTGGAGGTTCGCCACCACGACGATCCGCCGGCCGACGAGCGTGTCCGGGTCGATCAGGTGGGCGATGCCCGAGACGATCGTCCGCCGCTCGCTGCCGAGGTCGATGTCCAGCTTCAGCAGCCGGTCTGTGCCGGCGACCCGCTCGTACCCCTGCACGAGGGCCACGCGCAGGTCGATTGCGCCAAACTGGTCGATGCTGACCAGGCTCGCGTCGGAGGGGGATTTGGCGGGCGGAGGGGCCGGCTCGGCGGGCCGGCTCGCGGGCGGCTGCTCTTCCATTTCGACGTGCTCCGGGCTGTCCCTCGCCAGGGGGGATGACGATCCCCGCGGACGGGGGATGGTTTCGCGCTCTGGTATGCTACCCGCCCTGGGGACGAGCCGGATCGTCGGTTGTGCGGCTCGGATACCCCGCCTGGTTGGGAGACAGCATGCGCCTCCAGGACGTCGACACCCCGTTGCTGGTCGTGGACCTGGACGTACTCGAGCGCAACGTGCGCGAGATGGCCGATGTTGCTCGTCGGCATGGCGTCGCGCTCCGTCCGCACGCCAAGACGCACAAGTCGGTCGAGATCGCCAAGCTCCAGCTTGGGGAGGGTGCCGCCGGATTGACGCTGGCGAAGCTCGGCGAGGTCGAGGCGCTGCTCGACGCCGGCCTCGCCGGCACGCTCACCGACGTGCTGATCGCCTATCCGATCGTCGGCCAACCCAAGCTTGATCGCCTGCTCGCCCTCGCCGAGCTGCTGCACGTCAGCGTGTCCCTCGACGGGTTGGACGCGGCGGCCGAGATCGGGCGGGCGGCGCACTCGCGCGGACGGACGATCGACCTGCTGGTCGAGGTCGACACCGGCGGGCGCCGCTGCGGGGTCCTGCCCGGGCCGCCCGCCGTCGAGCTGGCCCGGGCGATCGACCGACTGCCGGGGGTGTGCTTCCGGGGCATCATGACCCATGAGGGGCACGCCTACGGCGCGACGAGCCCGGCGGAGCTGGCGACGATCAGTCGGCAGGCCGGCGCCGCGATGGTCGAGACGGCCCAAATGATTTGCGCGGCCGGGCTGGAGTGCCCGGTCGTCTCGGCCGGCTCGACGCCGTCGGCACGGGCCATCGTCGGCGTGCCGGGCATCACCGAGGTCCGGCCCGGGACATACGTGTTCCAGGACTACAACCAGGTGCGGCTCGGGGTGGCCGAGGTTGCGGATTGTGCCGCCACCGTCCTGGCCACGGTCGTCGCCCGACCCACACCGGACCGTGCCGTCGTCGACGCCGGGACGAAGGCGGTCGGGGCGGACCGCAACATGATTCGTGTCGAGCGCGAAGGGTTTGGCCTGGTCAAGGGGCAGCCCGGGTGGTTCTTCGCGAGGGCCAGCGAGGAGCATGGTGTCCTGCTGCGCGACGGGGACGGGCCGGCCGACGATCTCGCCGTCGGGCAGCGGGTCGAGATCATCCCGAACCACATCTGTCCGGCCGTCAACCTCTACGACACGCTCGTGACGTACCGCGGCGAGCGCGTCGTCGACTCCATCGCCGTCGTGGCGCGCGGGCGCTCGCGCTGACCCTCCGGCCCACCCCGGCCGACGAAAAATGCCCGATTGGCGTCGGGCCACCAGGCGCGGCCGGTGTTGCGCGACGCCGGCTCGGGTACCATGCCGATACCCACCGGGACGCCGGACGTCAATGCCGGACTCGGGATCAGGATAGATGGTCGCGCGCCGCGCCGAGCGGCCGCGACGAGAGAGACAGCCAGCATGGCGATCACCATCGAGGATCTGCGCGCCCGCGCCCGGCGTCGGCTCCCGCGCGCGCTATTCGACTTCGTGGACGGCGGTGGCGAGGATGAGGTCACGTTGCGCGGCAACCGCGCCGCCTTCGAGCGGATCACCTTCCGACCGCGCGCGCTCGTGGACGTCTCGCTGCGCGACGCCAGCACCACCGTCCTCGGCGTGTCGCTCGCGGCGCCGCTCGTGGTCGCGCCCACCGGCATGCCGGGGCTGCTCTGGCCGCGCGGCGAGGTGGCGGCGGCGCGGGCGGCGAAGGCGCGGGGCACGATCTTCACCCTGGCCACCCGCGCGACCTGCTGCATCGAGGAGGTCGCTGAGGCGACCGGCGGCCACGTCTGGTTCCAGGTGTACGTCTGGCGCGACCGCGACATCACCCGCCGCCTGGTCGAGCGGGCCCGCGACGCCGGCGCGAAGGCGATGTTCCTGACGGTCGACGTGCCGGTCATCAGCCAGCGCGAGCGCGACCTGCGCAACAGCTTCACCGTCCCGCCGAAGATCACCATCCGCAACGCGCTCGACACGCTCCGACGCGTTGACTGGCTGGTGCGGGCGCTGCGCGGCCCGAAGATCACCGACCGCAACTTCCTCGGGCTGGCGGCGACGGCCGGCGGCAGCGACCTGGTGCGGCTCGGGGGCTACGTGACCGGCCTGCATGACGCGTCGGTAGACTGGGACGACTTCCGCTGGTTCCGCCGGCTGTGGGACGGGCCGCTGGTGGTCAAGGGGATCGTGGGGGTGGAGGACGCGACGCGGGCCGTCGACGAGGGCGCGGACGGGGTGGTCGTCTCCAATCACGGCGGCCGACAGCTCGACTACCTGCCGCAGGCGATCGAGGCGCTGCCGGAGGTGGTCGACGCGGTCGGGCACCGCTCCGAGGTCATCCTCGACGGCGGCGTGCGGCGCGGGTCGGACGTGGTGAAGGCGGTCGCCCTCGAGGCGAAGGCGTGCATGGTCGGGCGACCGGCCCTCTGGGGCCTCGCGAGCGGCGGCCAGCCGGGCGTGGAGCGGGCGATCGCGATCCTCCAGCTCGAGATCGACCGCACCCTCGGCCTGCTCGGCCGGCCCGGACTTGCCGACCTGGACCGCTCGGCATTGCGCCTGCCGGCTGAGCTGCGGGCGCCCGAGCTGGCCGGTGCCGGCGTGCGGCCATAACGGGACATCGTGGGGGCTGATGGCGTCCGTGTTGGGGCGGCGTCCGTCCGCGCAAGGGGTAGGAGCAACGCATCATGGCGATCAACATCGACGACTTGCGGCGACGGGCCCGTCGACAACTGCCGCGCGCCGTCTTCGACTTCGTGGACGGCGGGGCCGAGGACGAGACGACTCTGCGGGCGAACCGCCGCGCCTTCCAGCACCTCACCTTCCGCCCGCAAGCGCTCGTCGACGTCTCGCGGCGCGACCAGTCGACGACGCTGCTCGGACAGCCGGTCAGCTCGCCCTTGGTGATCGCGCCGACCGGCCTGCCGGGCCTGCTCTGGCCGCGCGCCGAGGCGGCCCTGGCGCGCGGGGCCGCGCGGCGCGGCATCATCTACACCACCAGCACGCACGCCTCGATGACCGTCGAGGACGTCGCCGCCTCCACCTCCGGCCCGCTCTGGTTCCAGCTCTACGTGCTCAGGGACCGCGACCTCATCCGAAGGCTGATCGAGCGGGCGAAGGCGGCCGGCTACCGGGCTCTCGTGCTGACGACCGACGTCCCGCTGCTCGGCCAGCGCGAGCGTGACCTGCGTAACGGCGCGACAATCCCGCCGAAGATCACCCTCCGCAACGTCGTGGACACGATCCAGCACCCCGGCTGGGTGCGCCGCGTGCTGCTCGGGCCGCCGATCACGTTCCGGAACTTCGTCGGCACGAGCGCCAGCGCAGGCGACGACCCGGTCTCGCTCTGGTCGTACATCAGCAAGCAGCATGACCCGTCCGTCGACTGGGACGATCTGGATTGGTTTCGCTCACTCTGGAACGGCCCGCTGGCGATCAAGGGGATCATGACTGGCGAGGACGCGCGTCGGGCAGTCGACCACGGCGTCGAGGCGATCATCGTCTCGAACCACGGCGGCCGCCAGCTCGACAGCCTGCCGGCGGCGATCGAGGCGCTGCCGGAGGTCGTCGACGCCGTCGGCGACCGCGCCGAGGTCATCCTCGACGGCGGGGTGCGGCGCGGGTCGGACGTGGTGAAGGCGGTCGCCCTCGGCGCGCGGGCCTGCATGATCGGGCGGCCGACGCTGTACGGCCTGGCGGCCGGCGGCCAGCCGGGCGTGGAGCGGGCGATCGCGATCCTCCAGGCCGAGATCGACCGCACCCTCGGCCTGCTCGGCCGCCCCCGCCTCGCCGACCTGGACCGCTCGGCCCTGCGCTGGATTGGGAGCTACGGCGCCGGCTGATGTAGCCGCCGATCCTGCCCGCGTTCCTCGGTCCGATCAGCAGCTCACGAGTAGCTCATCGAGCCGCGCGATCTGGACGTCCACCACCCCTTCGAGGCTGCCGTGAGCGCCAGGCCGTACCGTGCGCGGCACGATGATGCTGATCTGCTCCATCGCCCAGGCGTCGACGTCGGCCTCGATCCCGGTCACGCGCACGCGTCCGTTCACGGCGGCACGCGAGCTACCGAAGTTCTGGCCGTGGATGGTGAGCGGCGCGCCGCAGATCGCCGAGCCCGGGTCGATCGAATCGATGCGCGGCGGGCCGAACGTTGGGGTCGGCGTGCGGGTAGCGGTCGGCTCCCTGGTCGGCGTCGGGGTGCGGGTCGGGGTCGGCTCTCGGGTTGGCGTCGAGGTGCGCGTGGCGGTCGGCTCCCGGGTTGCCGTCGGCTCCCGAGCCGCCACCGGTTCCCGCTGAGCGGTCGGCGTGCGCGTGGGCGTCGGCGTCCGCGTGGGCGTCGGCGTCCGCGTGGGGGTCGGCGTCCGCGTGGGCGTCGGCTCCCGTGTGGCGGTCGGTTGCCGCCTCGCCGTCTGTCTCTGTCCCTCATCGTTGTCGTTGTTGTCGTTCGACTGCCTCGATGTCGAGCACGGTGTCCGGGTGCGCCGGGGCGTGGCCGTCGGCGCGGCGCCGCCGGCGGTCACGCCTCCCGTCACGCGGCCTCCCTCCCCGAGCGATTGATCGAGACTATTCGGGATGCCGTCGAACGAGATGAACATCTCCGCGGCATCGCTTGGACCGACTGGCGGTGGCAGTGCGCCCGCCGCGCGAGGCACCGCGGCGAGCGTGTCGCCTACCGAGGCAGGAAGAGTTGCGCCCTGCGAGGGCGCCGGATCGGCGCCCGCCACGCCGTCGATGACCGGGATGACCACGGTGATGCAGGGCACGCCCGGCTCCGCCGAGAACGTGACTTCGTACGTGCCCGGTCGGGACGGAACGACGAGCGCGTCGAGGTGGTGGCCGGCCTCATCGATTCGGGCGGTCGCCACGATCGGGCCATCGGGACCATCCAGGCGCGG
>JALYGH010000239.1 GCA_030777205.1 Chloroflexota bacterium | reverse complement strand
GTATTATGCGGTAGGGCTACGCGGGCCTGGTATAAGTCCTGTCAGTTAGCCCGGCCTGTCCGCGCCCATGCCTCCACTTCGGGGACACCTTCTGCGTCACCGCCCGTCCTCGAGCTCGAGCGCCGGCTTTTGCTCGGTGAGCGCGAGGAACTCGTTGAACGTCATGCAGCGACCCGCGTACTGCGAGGTTGCTTGCTGCGCTTGCTGCCCGGAGATCGCCATCGTCACGCCTCGACCACGATAGGTACCTTCAACATACGACGGTGGCCGCGACGCGGCCGGCTACGTGCAAGCGATGTCGCTCGCGAGGGCAGCGCGGTGGGTAACGCGGGTCGGGACCGCGATCAGGTCGCCGAGGTCGGCATGGGCCCCGTTCAATTCGGCGGCGCTGGCGACGACGAAGTCGGCGGCCGGGGCGAGCGAGTCGTACAGGGCAACGCGGTCCGGTCCGAGGATTGCGAGCCCGACCGAGTAGTGGCCGCCCCGCAGCGGCACCTCCGCAAACTCACACTCGACCACACCCTCGTCGGCGACCAGGTCCGGGACGTCGGACGCGCCCGAGTCGGCGGCGAAGACCGTCACCCCGTGGCGCGGCGAGCTGACGCCGAAGCGGAAGACTGGCCGCTCCAAGGGGCGGAAGGCGCGGTACTCGGCGCGGATGCGGAGCGGCTCGCCGGGGCGGAACACGTCCGTCTGCCGGCCGGCCGCGTCGAGCAGCGTCACGCGGGTGATGCGGGCATCGCCGGAGCCGCCGCGCGTCTCGCTCCGGTCGCGGGCGGCCTGCTCGGCGGCGGCACGCCGGTTGACGTCGTCGAGGTACTGGGCCACCACCGCCTCGGTTTCGCCGAGGGCACGGATCTGGCCGCGCTCCAGCCAGAGCACCTGCTTGCAGAGGCCGCGCACGTTGCCGAGGTCGTGGGAGACGAGGATCACCGTCTTGCCTTCGCGGACGAACTCGCGCATCTTGTCGATCGCCCGCCGCTGGAACGCGGTGTCGCCGACTGCGAGCACCTCGTCAACGAGCAGCACGTCCGGGTCGCTGTGCGCCGCCACGCCGAAGCCGAGCCGCGCGTACATGCCCGACGAGTACCACTTGACCGGCGTGTCGACGAACTTCTCGATGCCGGTGAACGCGACGATCTCATCCAGGCGGCTGGCCACCTGCGCGCGGCTGAGGCCGAGGATCGCGCCGTGGAGGAAGATGTTCTCCCGACCGGTCAGCTCCGCGTGGAAGCCGGCGCCCAGCTCGATCAGCGAGATGACTTTGCCCGCGACGACGACCCGGCCCGACGTGGGCCAGGTCACCCGCGAGAGCAGCTTAAGGATCGTCGTCTTGCCGGCCCCGTTCGCCCCGACCAGGCCGAGACTGTCCCCCTCCTGCAGCTCGAACGAGACATCCTTGAGCGCCCAGTGCTTCGGCCGCTCGCCGCCCTTGCCCGCCACGCGGCCGGCGAGGCTGGCGAACAACGCCGTGAAGTGGCGCTGCCGCCCGATGCGGTAGACCTTGGAGACGTCCTCGAAGCGAACGGCGAACACGGGACTAAATCACGTCCGCGAAGGCGCGCTCGGCGCGCTTGAAGTAGACGAAGGCGCCGACGAGCAGCACCACGGACACCACCGCCGAGATGGCGAGCAGGTCCCAGGCCGGCGGCTGGCCGCGCGCGATCGTCGAGCGGAAGCTCTCGATGATGCCGACCATCGGGTTCAGGACGTAAAACGGCCAAAGCCAGTCCGGCACGACCGAGAGCGGGTACGACACCGGCGTCAGGTACAGCCAGACCTGGAGGCCGAGCGTCACGATCGGGGCGAGGTCGCGGAAGGAGACGTGCAGCGCCGACGTGATCAGCGACGCCCCGGCGATGAGCGCGATCTCCAGCACGAGGATGATCGGCGCGAACAGGAGCCAAGGCGAGGGCGCCAGCTCGCCGCGCAGGGTGTAGAAGACGATCATGCCGCCCAGGATCAGGCCCGCCGCCAGGAAGTCTACGAAGCGCGCGCCGATCTGCGAGAGGACGATCACCTCGCGCGGGAAGTAGGTCTTGGTGACGACGCTCCGCTGGCTGACCAGCCCGATCGTCGCCGTGTTGAGGGCGTTCGAGAGGAATGTCCAGGGCACCAGCGCGGCGTAGGCGAAGATCGGGTACGGGATGCCGTCCGACGGCAAGCCCGCGAAGCGCGAGAACACGAGGCTGAACACGACCATGAACGCCAGCGGCTGGGCGATCGCCCAGCCGAAGCCGAGCAGCGTCTGGCGGTAGCGCGCCTTCACCTCGCGGACGGTCAGCGCGTAGGTCAGCTCGCGGTACTCCCAGAGTTGGAGCAGCGCGCTCGGCGCGAACGTGGCCGTGCTGTCGACGACCGTGATCGGCTTCGTCGTGCCTGCAGCGGCGTGCATGGGACTGGCCGGGGCGCTCGCGCTCATCGGACCTTCGCCAGCTCGCGGAGGACGAACTCCGCGACGCGTTCGGCGGCGTGCCCGTCGACGCGGTCGCACTGCTCGGCGACGGCGCGGGCGCGGCCCTCGCGGTCGAGCCCCGGCTGCTCCAGGTAGCGGCGGACGAGGCCGACCATCTCCTCCGGTGTCGCGGCGACTCGGACGGCTCGGGCATCCACCAGCGGCTTATAGTGCGTGTACTGATAGTAGCGCCGCGCCGAGTCGAGGAAATCGCGCTGCTCGTGTCCGTCGAAGGCGATGTTCACGACCGGCGTGTCGACGATCGCCGCCTCGATGGCGATGGTCGAGGCGACGTTGACGACCACGTCGGCGTGCTTCAGCGTGTTCGCCAGGTGGGCGCGGTTGTCGCGGCTCGGATCGACGTTCGAGCCCTCGGCGACGATCGTCTCGCGGAACGGCTTCTCGACGATCACATCCGGCTGCCCCTGGAAGCGCTCGTAGCGGGCGAGGTCGTCGCGTGGATGGACGCGGACGAGGAGTTGGGCCGGGCCGAACGTGTCGGCCCGGATTGCGGCCAGCAGCGCGTCGATCGCGACGTCGTGGAAGCCGTAGAGAACCGGCGGCACGGTCGTCAGCACGATCAGCTTCCTGGCCGGGTCGGCGCCGACGCGACAGAAGAAGTCCTCGCGCGGCAGGTACGTCGAGGGGTCGGCGTACAGGTCGAAGTGGGGCACCCCGGCCACGTACACCTGCTCCGGCCGGTAGCGGTGGATCTCGACCGCCTGGCGCTTCATCGTCCGGTTCCAGACGGACAACCCCGCGACCCGTCGCAGCGGGGCGGTCTTGGTCGTGAAGTGGTCCCAGCTCAGATCGACGGCCAGGATCGGCACGCCCTCCCGGTCGGCGCGGCTCATCAGTGGCCCCTCGGCGAAGTAAATGCCGGTCGTCGGGGTCACCAGCATAGCCGGGCGCTCGCGGCGGAACAGCGCCGCGTACTGGCCGTTCAGGGTGAGGGCGTCGTTCACCCGAAACAAGAACGGCAGCGACAGCGGCAGGCGCTTCAGGACGCCGAGCGCCGCCCGCGCCGCGCGCGTGGACGGATCGCCGATGCCGCCGCGGTCGAGGTAGCGCACCTCGCGCAGCTCCAGGTGGCGCTCGCGAGCCACCCGGATCCGCATGCTCTCCGTCGGCATCGTCCTGACGTACTTCTCCTGGAGGACGCGGATGATCCGCCGCTCGACGGAGCCGGGCTCGTGCGGCTGCAGCTCGGCGAAGGCGACCTTCTCGGCGGCGAACTCGTCGCGGAAGTGCCGCTCGCGGACGAGCGGCGAGAGGACCACGATCCGCCCGACGTCCGACGACTTGCGGAGGCAGCGGAACACGTCGGTCCGCAGGAGGTTCGCCGCCGGCGTGCCGCTTGGGATGCAGAGGAAGAGTGTCTTACGCGGCATGGAATGGCTTCGAGGCGCGCTCGAGGTCGGCGCCGGCGTGCTCGCGGAGCCAGCCGAGCGTCTCGCGGAGGCCGTCCTCGAGCGAGTAGCGCGGTGCCCAATCGAGCACTCGCTTGGCGCGCTCGTTGGCGAGGTGGACGTACTCGCGGTTCTTGGAAACGGCCCGGACGTTCGGCTCGAGGTCGGGGCGGCCGGCGACGTTCAGCATCAGCCGCACCAGGTCGAGCACGCTGATCGGCTCGTCCGGATGGAAGTTGAAGGCCCGGCCGCGGACGTCCTCGTCGGCGGCCCGCTCCCCCAGCAGCAGGTACGCCGAGACGATGTCCTGGACGAACAGGTAGCCCTTGGCCGGCGAGCCGTCGCTGCGGATCTCCGGGCGCTCGCCGCGCAAGATCGCGAGCAGCGTGCCGGGCACGATATGGTCGAGGTGCGGGTCGGCCGGCCCGAAGATGTTCGCCGTGCGGGCGATCCCGATGGGTAGACCGTAGGTGGCGGCGAAGCAGCGGGCGATGATGTCGGTGCAGGCCTTCGACGCTGCGTACGGGTCGCTGCCGTTGAGCGCGAATGACTCGTCGAACGGCGCGCGCTCCTGCTCCCCGTACACCGTCAGGCTCGACGCGACGGCGATCGTCTCGACCGTACCGACGGCGCGGCAGGCATCGAGGACGGTCCACGATCCGCGGATGTTCGATTCGAAGGCGGGGACCGGCGAGCCCTTGGCGATGGCGATGCTCGATTGAGCGGCGAGGTGGTAGACGGTCTCGATCTCGCGCTCGCGAAGCGTCCGCACGATCAGCGGCCCATCGGTCAGGTCGCCCAGGACCAGGGCGACCTTCGACTTCAGGTCGCCGTGCAGGTCGAGCGCGCCGACGTCCGACCGGTCGTAGCCAGTCACCCGGGCGCCCTTGTCGACGAGCGCGCGGGTGAGCCAGGCGGCGATGAAACCATTCGCGCCGGTAACGAATACGCGCCGCCCGCGCCAGAACTCAGCGTTCGCCATGTGCTCCGGTTCCTAGAGATCCGTTGGAAGCCGCCGCGACGAGCCCGCCGCGCGACTCACCGTGTTGTCATCCTGACGCCGCCCGCATCCCGAGCGCAGGTAGCGCCGCCATCCTGTCCTGTGAGCCCGGAGATCCCTTCGCTGCGCTCAGGATGACAGACAAGTACTGCGCAATACTGAGCTACCGGGCCAGCGGGCGCGTGATTATACGACCCACCGCCGCCGGGAGTAGGGGCTACGCCTCGGGCAGCGGCGGGTGCTCCTGCTGGGCCGCGAGGATCAGCTCGCACAGCTCGCGGACCGCCCCCTCGCCGCCCTTCGCCTCCGTCACGTAGTGGGCAACCGATTTCGGCAGCCGCGTCGCGTCGCGGACCGCGACCGCCAGGCCGACGTGGCAGAGCAGCTCGTAGTCGTTGACATCGTCGCCGATGTAGGCGACCTGTTCCAGGGTGAACCCGTGGCGCGCGAGGATCTCGCCCATGCAGGCGAGCTTGTCGAGGATGCCGACGTGGACCTCCTCGACCCGCATCTTGGCGGCCCGGCGGGTGACGATCGGGGTGTTCTCGCGGGTGAGGATGGCCATCGTCAGCCCGGCCTCGCGGGCGAGGGCGATACCCATGCCGTCGCGGGTGTTGAACTTCTTGAACTCCTCGCCGTTCTCGCCGTAGTACATGCCGGCGTCGGTCAGGACGCCGTCGACGTCCATGGCGATCAGGCGGACGCGGCGGGCGCGGTCGCGGACGTCGGGGGTCATCGGGCCGCCATCATGACCGCCGCCACCGCAGGGCCTCGGCCGGAACGAGCGTGTCACCGGGGATCGGGCTCTCGGCGACGACGCCGACGAGCAGCGGCATCACGCCCGGCTTCAGGCCAGTGCCCGGGCCCTTGACGGTCAGCATGTCGGCAGTGATAGTGGTTCCGGCCGGGATGTCCCGCCGGGCGACGATGCTCTTGGCCAGCCGCTCGCGGACCTTCTTCTCTGCCTCCAGGATGCGCTTCTCGGGTGAGCCGAGCGCCTTCTCGATGTTGCGGATGTTGCGGATCAGTCGTTGCAGGCCGGTCGGCTCCAGCGAGGCGGCGTGGTCCGGGCCGATCATCGTGCGGTCGATCGTGAAGTGGCGCTCGACGACGCTGGCGCCGAGCGCGACGGCCGCCTCGGTCGGGGCCAGCCCGCGCTCGTGGCCGGAGTAGCCGACGACGCAGCCGAACCGCTCGCGATAGGTCTGGATCACCCGCAGGTTGATCTGGTCGTTGTCGGCCGGGTAGGTCGAGGTGCACTGGAACAGGACAAGCTGGTCGGTGTGGCGGCGGACCGTCGCGACGGCCTCCTCGACCTCGGCCATTTCGCTCATGCCGGTCGAGAGCAGGACCGGCTTGCCCTTCTTCGCGGTGTATTCGACAAGCGGCAGGTTCGAGCAATCGGCCGAGGCGATCTTGAAGGCGGGGATGCCCAGGTCGTCGAGCAGGTCGACGCTCTTGATGTCCCAGGCGCTCGCCAAGAGGGTGATGCCGCGCGCCCGGGCGTGGTCCCGGAGCATGGCGAAGTCCTCGGAGGACAACTCGAGCTTCTCGCGGTGCTCGCCGTAGGTCGCCCCGAGCGAGGTCGGGACGGTGTACGGCCGCATCAGCGCCTCGGCGATCAAGATGTCCGAGATGGTGCGCTTCTGGAACTTGACGGCGTCCGCGCCCGCGTCGGCGGCGATATCGACCAGCCGCTTCGCGAGGGCCGGGTCGCCGTTGTGGTTCACGCCCGCCTCGGCGATGATGTAGCAGGGCTGGCCGTCGCCAACGAGCCGCCCGTCGATCTCCAGCGTCGTCATCGCGATGTGGTCTCCTCCGCCGTCACGCTCTGTAGCTTGTCACCGTGCCGCGGCCCTGG
>JALYGH010000238.1 GCA_030777205.1 Chloroflexota bacterium | reverse complement strand
AGCGGCGGGCGCTCCTCCCGACCAACAACGTCGGGCTGGTACAGGTGGAGCCGGTACCCGGTGGCGGGCACCGCGTCTCGCTGTCCCTCCATGCCTTCGCGGTCGGCCGCGGCCTCCGCGAGGCCGTTCGCGGCACGTCAGCGCCGCGTGGCAGCCTGTGACTCGGCGCGGAGGACGTGCTTCTGGATCTTGCCGACCGACGTCCGTGGCAGCTCCGCCCGGAGCTCGACGCGCTCCGGGACGCGGAAGGGGGCCAGCCGCTCGGCGCACCAGGCGATCAGGTCGTCGGCGGTCGGGCTGGTGCTCTCGCGCGGGACGACGAACGCCACGATCGCCTCATCGCGGATCGGGTCCGGGACGCCGATGACGGCGGCATCGAAGACGGCCGGGTGGTCCTTCAGGACGGCCTCGACCTCGCTGGCGGCGACGTTCTCGCCGGCCCGCTTGATCATGTCCTTGGCGCGGTCGACGAACTCGACGTAACCATCCGGGCCGACGCAGGCGTTGTCGCCGGTCCAGAGCCAGCCGTCGCGGATCGCCTCGGCCGTGGCCTCGGGGTTCTTGAAGTAGCCGAGCATCAGGCTGACGCCCGGCTCGCCGCGCACGACGATCTGGCCGACCTGCCCATCCGGGACGTCGTGGCCGGCATCGTCGACGAGGCGGATCTGCCAGCCGAGCCCCGGCAGCCCGATCGACATGTTGTTGCGCGGGTAGTCGAGCGGGTTGGCGAGCGGGTGCCCGAGCTGCTCGGTCATGCCGTAGATCTGGAGGAGCGGCACGCCGAACCGCTCGTCCCACTCGGCGAGCTGCGGCTCGGTGACGCTCTGGGCGAAGATCGCCAGGCGGAGGCGGTGCAGGCGGTGCTCCGGCCGGCGGGGCTGGGCCAGCAGCATCCGCATCGGGGCGGCGAACAGGCTGGCGACGGTGCAGTCGTAGCTGGCGGCCTGGAAGAAGTAGCGGCTGGCGCTGAACCGCTCCATGACCGCCACGCTGGCCCCGACGACGAGGGCCGGCATCGTCAGGTAGTACTGGCTGTTGCCGTGGAAGTAGGGCAGGACGGCGAAGGCGCGATCGTCCGGGCCGAGGCGGATCTCGCGGGCGACCGACTCGCCGACGTGGACGTAGTTGGCGTTGGTGATCAGGCAGCCCTTCGGCTTGCTGGTCGTGCCCGAGGTGTAGAGGATGCTGACCACGTCGAGCGGTTTTGGCCGGTGGGCCGGCGGGTCGTCCGAGGCGGCGTCGCGGAGGCCCATGTAGGAGACGGCTGCGCCTAAGTCCTCGGCCGTTCGCGCGACGAGCAGGTGGCGCACGTTCGGGCAGCGGGTCAGGACGCGCTCGGCCGTTTCCAGGCCGGTCGGCTCGGTGACGAACAGGACGCTCTCGGAGTGGGCGGTCAGGTACTCGAGCTCGTCGACGGAGGAGAGCGTGTTGACCGGGACGACGATCGCGCCCATCGCCGCCGCACCGAACCACAGCTCGAGGAACTCCGGGCAGTTGGTCAGGTGGACGACGAGCTTGTCGCCGGGTCGCAGGCCGAGGTCGGTCAGCGAGTTGGCGGCCCGGTAGACGCGGCCGGCGAACTCGGCGTAGGTGTATTGCTGGATCAGGCCCTGATGGTCCTCGTAGACGAGCCAGGTCTTGGTCGGGCAGGTGCGGACTTTCGCGTCCAACTCGCTGCGGAGCGTGCGCGGCGCGACGATGGTCATGGTCACCCCACCTCGGCGCCCTGGCGCTCCCCTGCCCGGGCGACGGCGTCGAGCAGCTCCTCGCGATCGATCTGGTCGACGGCCGACCCGGCCGGCTCGCGCATCAGGTCGGTCGAGAACACGCCGATCGCGTGGAGGTACGCCTTGACGACCTGCTGGGAGTACTGTGCGCGGATCAGCAGGACCGGCGCGTTCCGAGCGGCGGTGGCGCGGGCCGTCGCCAGGTCGCCGCGCGCGAAGGCCTCGTAGGTGTGGACCAGGCCCGGCACTCCGAGGCAGGACGGCATCGACGCCACCGCCCCGCGCCGCAGCTCGCTGACCAGCGCCTGGCCGCCCCGCCCGCCGACGAGCAGCAGGTCGTCGCCGGCCGCCGCCCGAATCTCGGACATCTTCAGCGTCGCGACCCCGGGCGGGCCGATCTCTTCCTTGACGTACCGCACCCGCGGCTCCTCGGCGCTGACCCGGGCGATCGTGGCGACGGCCATTGGGTACTGCTGGTCCTGGAGCATCAACGGGATGCCGCAGGCGTCGGCGACGCGCCGGAAGTGGGCGACGGCGTCGGCGGCACTCGCGCCGGGCGGCGGCAGCAGGAAGACGGCCGCCGCGCCGAGCGACGCGGCGTGCTCGGCCAGGATGGCGCTCTCGCGGGCGTTCGGGGCGCTGACCCCGACGATGACCGGCACGCGCCCGGCCGCCTCGGCGAAGACTATTTCGGCCAGCCGCAGCCGCTCCTCGCGGGTCAGCATCGACGACTCGCTGGCCTCGCCGACGGCCGCCAGCCCGTGCACACCTTGATCGAGCATGAAGCGGACGAGCCGGCGGGCGTCCTCCTCGACGATCTCGCCGGAGCGGTCGAAGGGCGTCGCGAGCACGGGCAGGATCCCGCGGATGGTCGTGGTCATGTCAACCTCCCTGCACCGACAGCCGAATGATGCGCGCGACCCCACGGGGCGATCGTCATCAACGCCGGCTCTCCTCGCTGCGTGGACTCACCTGGCTCGCCGCACGATAGCCGACGCCGACGCTCGTTGGCAGGTCCGT
>JALYGH010000237.1 GCA_030777205.1 Chloroflexota bacterium | reverse complement strand
TCGGCGGCTTGTCCGGCCGACAGGAGGGCGCTATCTACGCCACGGCGAAGGCGGCCGTCCACGAGTACACCCGCTGCCTCGCGGCGCAGTTGCGCCCGTACAACATCCCGGTGAACGCCATCGCGCCGGGCGGGACGCTGACGCCGCGCTTCCTCGCCACCCGCCAGGCGGACCAGGCCAAGCTGGCCGCCGTCGACACGCTCGACCGCTATGCCGACCCGGAGGAGACTGCGCGCGCGGTCGCCTTCCTGGTGTCGGATCCGGGTCCGTTCGTGAGCGGCCAGGTGCTCCGCGTTGACGGCGGCGCGCAGCTCTGGCCGGCGTAGGCCGCGGCCCGGCGCGCCGGCGCGAGCGACGATGTGCACCAGCGCGTGTTTACTTCGCCAGTCGCGCTTGACACCCGCGCCACGATGCCGTAGACTGCGCTCGACTTTGTGGGGAGTGACAACTCTTCGCTTAATATGGCGTGCCGAATCCTCCCCACCGGGGAGGAGCGGGGGACCCAGGTGCCAGGGGTGAATCCGCCCACGTGGTGCTCGTGCATCCGGGGTGGTAGGGCGATACCTCCGCCCGAACCCGTCAGCTAACCTCGCAGGCCGCGCTCGTTCGGTCTTCCTGAGCCGTGTCGCTACGATGCCGGCTTGGAATCATTCGACCGGACGGGCCGCGAAGGAGGATGCCGACGTGACAGTCGGACAGGCTCGGCGACGAGTCGGCGATCGGGCGTGGTCCGCCCGGGGGACGACCGACGCGCGGAGACCGTGCAACTCGGGACGGCCCCACCCGGCCGGCTTCCGGTCCGATACTCCCGTGAGATCACCGAAGAGGAGCGACATTCATTTGTTCGGTTCCCTGCGTCCCGTGGTGCTTGCGTTCGCGGCAATCGTGATGGCCGGCCTGGCTCCCGGTTCAGCCTCGGCCCGTGAGGAGCTGACGGTTGGCGGCACGGCCACGGTGAGTGGCACGGAGGGCAGCCGCCTGCGCGTGCGGAGCGGCCCCGGAATGAGCCATCGAATCGTGACGACCGCCGCCGAAGGCGCGATCGTCCAGGTGGTCGCCGGCCCGGTTGCCGATGAAGGTGACGACGATTGGTACCAGATCAGCATCCCCGGTTCGAGCACCGGCTGGGCCGCCGGGCGGTACCTCGCGGCGTACGATGACTCCGCAGGTGCATCCGCTGCCGGTGGCCAGCGGACGTTCGTCGCCAAGATGACGGCGTACGCAAACGGCGTGGGCGGCGTTGCGAAGAACGCCCGCACCGTGACCGGGACCACGCCGCGCCGGGGCACGGTCGCGGTGGACCCGAAAGTCATCCCGCTCGGATCGAAGCTGACGATCGAAGGCCACGATGGCGTGTTCGTCGCCGAGGATGTCGGCCGCGCTGTGAAGGGCGCGGCGCTCGACATCTGGCTGCCCGACGCGAAACAGGCGCTGCGCTTCGGCGTCCAGTACCGTCTCGTGACCCTCATCCAGGAGGGACCGCGACGCTAGGCTGTGGTGGGGCAGACTTCCTCGCCTTCCGCAACCCCTGACTCAGACCTCAGTTTTTGCCAAGGTTGCCAGGAACTCGCGGTTGTTCGCCGTCTTGGCCATCCGCGTCAGCAAGGGCTCGATGCTGTCCGGAGCGTTCATCTGGGCAAGCATCCGCCGCAACGTCCAGACGAGGCGCAGCGTCGGCTCGTCGAGGAGGAGCTCCTCGCGGCGCGTCCCCGAGCGCAGGACGTCGATCGGCGGGAAGATCCGACGCTCGGCCAGTCGGCGGTCCAGGTGGATCTCCATGTTGCCGGTGCCCTTGAACTCCTCGTAGACCACGTCGTCCATCCGCGACCCCGTGTCGACGAGGCAGGTGGCGAGGATAGTCAGGCTGCCGCCCTCCTCGACCTTGCGGGCCGCGCCGAAGAAACGCTTCGGCGGGTAGAGCGCGGCCGGATCGACGCCGCCGCTCAGCGTTCGGCCGCTCGGCGGCAGCGCCAGGTTGTAGGCCCGGGTCAACCGGGTGATCGAGTCGAGCAAGATCACGACGTCGCGCCCGGTCTCAACGAGCCGCTTGGCTCGGTGGAGCGCCATCTCGGCGACCGTGGTGTGATCCTCGACCGGCTCGTCGAACGTGGACGAGACCACTTCGGCCCGCACCGATCGCTTGAAGTCGGTGACCTCTTCCGGGCGCTCGCCGACGAGGACCGCCATCAGATGTACATCGGGATGATTGGTGGTGATCCCGTGCGCGATGCGCTTCAGCATCGTCGTCTTGCCGGCCTTCGGCGGCGACACGATCAGTCCGCGCTGGCCCCGGCCTACGGGCGACACAAGGTCGATCAACCGCTGGGTCAGCCCGCGTCCGTCGGTCTCGAGGGTCAGCCGCTCGCGCGGGAAGATCGGCGTCAGGGCATCGAAGTGCGGTCGCTGCCGGGCGACGTCGGGAACCTGACCGTTGACTGCCTCGACGCGCAGCAGGCCGTAGTATTTCTCCGCCTCCTTTGGCGGGCGGACGTGCCCGGTGACCCAGTCGCCCGTCCGGAGCCCGAAGCGACGGATCTGTGACTGCGAGACGTACACATCGGCGCTGCCGGGCAGGAGCCGTTCCTGGCGCAGGAAGCCGTACCCCTCTTCGATGACTTCGAGGACGCCGCCGGCGAAGATGTTCCCCTGCCGCTCGGCCGCCGCCTGCAGGACGCGGAAGACCAGCTCCTGGCTCCTGAGCGCCCGGGCCTCGTCCACGCCGTATGACTCGGCAACCTGCTCGAGCGCGGGACGCTCGAGCGCCTCCAGCGCGGCGAGCCCTAGCTCGTCGGCGCGCGGGTCGGCGGATGCGTCATCCTCGCCGGCCACGGCGACGTCTGCGCGAGCCAGACGTCGCGGCCCCTTCGGTCGATCGTGGCCGGATGCCGGGTGCGGGGTGATCGGACGGTCGGACAGCGACACGGGCTCCGCTCGGATTACGGCCGAAAGTGGGTAAGCGAACCCAGGGCGACCGAGCATCTGGGGATGGCCGAAGCATAGCACGCCACCGCGAGCCCAACAATAGCGCGCGATCGGCGCACCCGAGCGACCTTGACGTGCGCTGGCGCGTCAAGTATGCTCCCCGTGGCGAGTGGGATCGGTGTTGTCCCCGCAACTCCGAGGCTGCTCGCGTCCCCAGCGGCGGGCGCCGGCAGCCCCAGGCCGGCGCCCGTTTCTTGCCTCTGGCCACCCCGGGCCGCCGGCCAGCCCGTACGATGCCCCACCCGAGATACGGCTGGCGTGTGGCCACACCATCATCGCCACGAGCGCCTCGGTGCCCGACTGGCCCTCGCTCGCACCGGGATTCCGTGGCCGGGCATGGCATCCAGGGTCGACGTGCCCATCGAGGGGGCGACGACGGGTCGCGAGTACGGCGTCACGTACAATCCCCGGGTGCACGACGAACCGCCACCCGTTCGGACCGTCCGCCGCGACACCGTGTACGAGAGCGCACGCTTCGCGGTCGTCCGCGACTACCAGCAGCTTCCGGACGGTTCGGTGGGGACCTGGGAGTCGATCCGCCCGCGCGGCGAGATCGTGCTCGTCCTGCCGATCAACGCCGCCGGCTGCGTCTACCTCGTCGATATCTTTCGCCCGCTACTCGACTGCTTCAGTCTCGAAGTGATCGGTGGCGGCGTCGAGGCCGGCGAAGCGCCGGAGCTCGCCGCCGCGCGGGAGCTGCTCGAAGAGACCGGCATTCGAGGGGAGCTCATCGCCCTCGGCACGCATGAGTTGAGCACGGCGATGTTCCCGATCCGCCAGCACCTGTTCCTGGCGCACGTCGAGACGATCGGCGAACCCGAGCCGGAGCCGTTCGAGCGGCACACGATCCGCGGCCTGTGCCGCTTGCCACTCGCCGACGCCGTCGATCTGGTCCTGCATGGCGAGATCCTCGGCCTCAGCAGCGTCAGCCTGATCCTGAGGGCGAACGAGCACCTGAGGCGAGAGGGTGGAGGGTAGTGGCCGAGCCTCTACCCTCCACCCTCGAACTTCTACCCGCTACCGACCTGCTTCCGCCTTCTGCTCGTGGTACTCCGCGATGTCCTGGTAGACGTCGTCGGGGAACTTCAGGTCGCGGTAGACGTTGCCGGCATCCGGGTCGTCGGCGTTGGGCAGGATCGGGAAGTCCTGCTGGGACTGCCACTCCAGGATCTTCTCGCGGCGCGGCGGGTTGTAGTCGCGCCCCTGGACCTGGTGGTACAGCGAGCGCGCCTCCTCCTCGCCAAAGTCCTTGTCCTTGGCGAGGTAACCGACCAGCTCCTCCTCGTCGAGGAAGTGGCGAGCGACCATCGCGAACACCAGCCGGCCGTAATGCCCGATGTCCTTACCGTCGTCGAGCGCGTCGAGCAGGTGGGCCATCATCTCGTTCTTGCGCAGCTCCTCGATGCCCGCGCTCGGGTTCTTCGCCTTGGCCATGACGTTCGTCCGTCTCCTCTCTCTGGGGTTGCTGCCTCAGGAGATAGAACGCACGTTCTGTGCCAGGGTCGTGCGACGGTCAGCCGTTCACGACCGTGCCGCCGTTCGGGTGGAGCACCTGGCCGGTCATGTACGACGCATCATCCGAAGCGAGGAAGACGTACGACGGGGCGACCTCCTCCGGCTGGCCCGGGCGCCCGAGCGGTACGTCGGCGCCGAACGACTCAACCTTTTGCTCGTCGAACGTCGAGGGGATGAGTGGCGTCCAGATCGGGCCGGGCGCGACGGCGTTCACGCGGATGCCCTTCTCGGCCAGACCCTGCGACAGCGACCGAGTGAACGCCACGATGGCGCCCTTGGTCGACGAGTAGTCGAGCAACTGCGGGCTGCCCTTGTACGCCGTCACGGAGGTGGTGTTGATGATCGCGCTGCCCTGCTTCAGGTGCGGCATGGCCGCCTTGGTCAGGTAGAACATCGAGAAGATGTTGGTGCGGAACGTACGCTCGAGCTGCTCGGCGCTGATCTGCTCGATGCTGTCCTGGGGATGCTGCTCGGCGGCGTTGTTGATCAGGATGTCGAGTTTGCCGAGCTGCTGGACGACCTGCTGCACCGCCTGCTTGCAGAACTGCTCACTGCCGATGTCACCTGCGACCAACTGGCAGCGGCGTCCCTCTTGCTCGACCAGACGCTTCGTTTCTTCGGCATCCTGGTGCTCGTTCAAGTAAACGACCGCGACATCCGCGCCCTCGCGGGCGTACATGATGGCCACGGCACGGCCGATGCCGCTGTCGCCGCCACTGATCAGCGCCACCTTTCCCTGGAGCTTGCCGCTCCCGCGATACTGCTCGTCCTCGGCCTTCGGCCGCGGCGTCATCTGGGCCTCGATGCCCGGCTGCTGGTCCTGGTGCTGCGGCGGCATCGTCTG
>JALYGH010000236.1 GCA_030777205.1 Chloroflexota bacterium | reverse complement strand
CCTGTAATTCCGCCAGCGCCGCGGCCAGCCCGGCCGAGCCAACCAGCAGCGCCGCGGGCTCCAACCGCGTCGCCGCGGCGGCGAGCGCCGTCAGGTGTCCCGGGGTGTTCGCGTCGGCGACGACGATCTGAGCGCCGTCCCGCCGGGCACGCTCCAGCGCCTCGGCCACCGCGTCCGCCCCGTGCCCCACGACGTCCAGCCCGAGCCGCGCCAGCCGGCGGCCGAGCGCGGTTCGGGCCGTCCCCGAGCCGGCCGAACCGGTCAGTCCCGCAAGCTCGGCCACATCGCCGAGGTCCCCGCGCTTGTCGACGAACAGGTGCCCACCCTGGACCCACCGCCCGACGGCCGGGAAGGCCGGGCAGATGACCGCGAGCGGCGCGTCCCAGGCGCGCAGGGTGGCGGCCAGCTCGGCGGCGACGTGGCCACGCAGCGTCGAGTCTATCTTCTTGTATAGGAAGGTCGCGCCGCCTTCGCGGAGGGCACGGGCGGCCAATCCGGTCCGGGAGCCGGCCAGTCGCCGCCCGAGCCGGCGGTTATCGGCGTCGACCGCGAGGACGGCCGGGCGGCCGATAGCGCCAGGCCCTTCCGAGGACGTGCCACTCGTGTCCGGGTAGGCGAGGTCCAGGACGACGACCGTCCTCAGCCCGCGCCGGGCGAACGGGGCGGCCGCGTCGCAGGCCCCCGTCAGGTCGTCGGCCAGGATCGCCAGGGTCACGGCGCGGCCGCCGCGCGGTCGAGCGCCAGGCTGTACCACCAGCAGTACGCCGCGTGGCCCCGCCAGCCGGCCCAGCGCTCGGCCAGCCCGCGGATCTCCGCCTCGGTCGCCTGGCGGCCCAATCCGTACGCCCGCCCAATCGCCACCTTTAGCCCGACATCAGCGGCCGGGATGACGTCGCGATGCCCGAGCCCGCGCAGGCAGACGTACTCCGCCGTCCAGCGGCCAACGCCGCGCAGCCGGCTCAGCTCGGCGACGGCCTCGTCGCTCGGCAGCGCTCGCAGCGCCTCCCACGCGATCGAGCCGGCCGCGGCGAGCGCGGCCAGCGAGCGGACGTACTCCGATTTCTGGCGGCTGAACTGGAGCCGGCGCAGCTCGGTCGGATCGGCCTCGGCGAGGACATCCGGCGCCGGGAAGAGGTAGTACGTCCGACCGTCGTACTCCAGCCGCTCCCCGTACCGCTCGACCAGCGCCCGCTTCAAACGGTAGGCGAATGAAAGGTTGATCTGCTGCCCGAGGATTGCCCAGATCAGCGCCTCGAACGGCGACGGCATGACCGGCGAGCGGGCGCCCCGCAGCCGCGCGAGCAGCGCGCCGAAGACCGGATCGGCCGCCGCGATGAGCGCTAGCTCGCTCGGATCCTCGTCGGCGCGGACCCAGCGCGCCGCCTCGCCGGTGGCCAGCACGTGCAGATCCGCGCCGACGACCGCCTGACCGTCGCCGGCCAGCACGCGGACGGCCAGCGCCGGCGCGTCCACCGTCCCGACCGACGTTACCTCCACGAGCGCGGGCCGATCGGCGAGCCGGACGGCGCGGCGGTACGCCCCCTCGGCGACGATGTCCAGCGGCTCGAGCGACGACCGACCCAGGTAGCCAAGGACGTGGGCGAAGTCGAACGGTGCCCGCGGCACGAGGCGAGTAGCGGCAGCGGAGCGCATGGCCCATGATAGCGGCCGATCGCCATTCTTTTGACACCCCCCGATCCTGGCGGTAGAGTTCCCGACTGAAAGGAGGCCCGCATCCGCGAACCAGCGTGTAACAGACAAAGATGCCCAAGGGGTACCGCCCGATGACCCTCATGCGCATCGAGATGGTGCTGCGGCTCGTGGGCGGTGTCGTCGCGGCGCTCGGCGTGGCGGAGCTCGAGCGAATCCTGCTCGAACCGGCGCCCTCGTTCCTCACCGACCGGCCTTATCTCCTCAACATCATCGTCGGAACGGGCGCGCTGATCGCCTTCGTCATCGCCTTCGCCCTGACCCCCGCCGTCACCACCAGGCCGTTCCTCTGGCTCGTCGGGCGCTGCACCGAGATGCCGGGGAGCGACGTCCTCGTCGCCGCCGTCGGACTGGTCGTCGGCCTGCTGGTCGGCGTGCTCGTCTCGATCCCCCTGTCCTTCCTGCCATGGTACTTCCCCAACTTCCTGCCGATCCTCGTCAGCATGGCGATGGCGTACCTCGGCGTTTCTGTCATGCTCACTCACAAGAAGGAGTTCTTCGGCCTCTTGCGCTGGTCGCGGGATCGTGGTGACGGCGGAGACCGGGGCGGGCCGTCAGGCCGTCCGCGCATCGTCGTCGACACCAGCAGCATCATCGACGGCCGGATCGCCGACATCAGCCAGACCGGCTTCTTGATGGGCACGCTCGTCGTCCCGCGCTTCGTGCTCCACGAGCTCCAGCACATTGCCGACTCCGAGGACCCGCTCCGGCGCGCGCGGGGTCGGCGCGGCCTCGACATCTTGCGGAAGCTGCAGAAGGATGGGGAGGTCCCGCTCGAGGTGTACGAATCCGGCGGCGAGCCGGGCGGCGAGGTCGACGCGATGCTGGTGACGCTGGCCCGCCAGCTCGATGCACTGATCCTCACCAATGACTACAACCTGAACCGGGTGGCCGGCCTCCAGGGCGTCAAGGTGTTGAACATCAACGAGCTGGCCAACGCGGTGAAGTCGATGGTGCTGCCGGGCCAGGAGCTGAGCCTGCGGGTGATCCAGGAGGGCAAGGAGCTGGGACAGGGCGTCGGCTATCTCGAAGACGGCACGATGGTCGTCGTCGAGAACGGGCGCCGCTCGATCGGGACGACGGTCACGGTCATCGTCTCCCGCGTGCTCCAGACGGCGGCCGGTCGGATGGTCTTCGCCCAGCCGCGGTCGATGCAGGAGTCCCCCAAC
>JALYGH010000235.1 GCA_030777205.1 Chloroflexota bacterium | reverse complement strand
GACCAGCAGCCCGTGGCGGTTCTCCATCAGCGCGTGCCCCATGAAGACCAGCTTGGCCTCCTTGCCCTTGCCCTTGCGCATCAGCCGAGCATCGGGGTCGGTGGTGCTCCGGTGGGTCTTGTTCGATCGCTTCGCGCCGTGGAAGTCAACGGAGGGATTGCCCGGATCATCATCTGTCGTGGTCGGCGGTGCGCCATCTTTGCGCTTGAAGCTCTTAAGGCTCGCCGCCGCCTCGATCAGCGTCCCGTCGACGGTGAAGTGCTCGTCCGAGAGCAGCCCCCGCTCGTGGGCCCGACCGACCACCTCGTCGAAGAGCTGTTGCCCCACCTCGTGCTTCAGCAGGCGCTCGCGGTTCTTGGTGAAGACGGACGGGTCGAAGCTCGGCTCGATCGGGTCCATGTCCAGGAACCAGCGGAACAGCAGGTTGTACTCCAGCTCCTCGCAGAACGCCCGCTCGGACCGCACCGAGTAGAGCGCGATCAAGAGCGACGCCTTCAGCAGCCGCTCCGGCGGAATCGACGGTCGGCCGGTCTCGGCGTACATCGCGTCGAACACCGGCGACAGCTCCGTCAGAGCGTCATCGGCCAGTCGCTTGATCGTCCGCAGCGGATGGGCCGTCGGGACGCGTTCCTCCAAGTCGATGAATGCCAACATCGTGACCTGCGGGTTCCGTCGTCCGCGCATCCGGCCTGCCTCCCCACCTGCTGCCTCCCTGCTACGCTCACGGAGGGCTACTCCGGTAGGCCGGCATGGCCCCAGTAGGAGGTCCTGCCATGCGCATCCTCTTCACGTGCAGTGCGGCGCTGGGCCACCTGCACCCGCTCGTGCCGATCGCCCGCGCGGCGGCGCAAGCCGGCCACGAGGTCGCCTTCGCGACGCAGGCGCCCTTCGCGCCGACGGTCGAGCGCACCGGGTTCCGCGTGTTCCCGGCCGGCATGGCGAAGGCGACGGCCGACGCGTTCCCCGAAGCCGCCACGCTGCGCGGTCCCGACATCGGGGCGTTCGTGTTGGCGCACGTCCGGCCGGCCCAGGCGGCCGCGATGGCGGCCGACCTCCTCAACATCGTCGCCGAGTGGCGACCGGACCTCCTCGTCCGCGAGAGCCACGAGTACGGTGCCTGCATCGTCGCCGAACGTCTCGGCCTCCCGTATGCCGTCGTAGAGATCATCGCAGGCGGGATGAGCCAGGAACGGCGGGCTATCCTGAGCGCCGGGCTCGCCGGCGTCCTGGCCGCGCATGGCCTGCCGCCCGATCCCGAGCTGCGGATCGAGGAGCGCCAGTTGGTCCTGAGCCCGTTCCCCCCGAGCTATCGCGGCGGCGCTGCCCGCGTCGCGGACACGCCGTGGCTCTCCATCCGGCCCACTCCCTTCGACCAGTCCGGCGATGAGCAACAGCCCGCATGGATCGAGGAGTTGGCGGCGCAGCCAACCGCCTATCTCACCTTGGGCACGTCGCTGCTGTTCAACGCCCGGCCGGCCATCTTCCGAGCCTTCATCGAGGGGTTGGCCAACGAGCGGCTGAACCTCATCGTCGCGGTCGGTCCGAACAATGACCCAGCCGACTTCGGGCCCGCGCCGCCGAACGTCAGGATCGAGCGCTACATCCCGCAGACGCTCCTGTTCTCGCGCTGCGCCGTGGTCATCTGCCACGGCGGCTCCGGCACCGTGATGGCCGCGCTGGCGCACGGGTTGCCGCTCGTGCTCGTCCCCATAGGCGCCGACCAGCCGCAGAATGCCCGACGCTGCGCCGACCTGGAGCTGGCCCGCGTCCTCGACGAGGACACCCTCGACCCGGCAGTCGCCCGCGCAGCGGTGCTTCAAGTCCTGGGTACCCCGAGCTATCGACAGCATGCCGAGCAACTGCGTGCCGAGATCGACGCGCTGCCGGGCCCCGAGCAGGCGGTCACCCTCTTGGAGCGGCTTGCCTCAGGCGAGGATCTGGCGCTGTCCCACCGGTGAGTCCGTCGAGCAAGTCCTCGCCGTTTTCCGCAGACTGCTGCGTCGATGCACGCCCGCATCGTGATCGGCGGTCGCGCCGCCCTCGCATGCGCCCGACCTCCATCGCGGCTACGAGCGGCTACGATAGCGTACCCGGCAGTGCCCCGAGGCTCGGTAGGGGCTGTCCGTGCCACGGAGGGCGCATGCGCATCCTGTTCACCTGCATCCCGCTGTATGGTCATTTCTTACCGCTCATGCCGATCGCCCGCGCGATGGTCGAGGCGGGGCACGAGGTCGCCTTTGCCACGCCGAGCGTCCTGCGCGATTCGGTGGAATCGGCCGGGTTCCGGTGGGTCCGCGCAGGCGTCGAGGACGGCGACCCGGAGATGGCCGCCATCCTCGCCAGGAGTCGCGGTCTGGTGGGTGCCGACTTGACGCGCATCATGCAGGTCGAGGTCTTCGCGGGGATTCGGCCTCGGCGACTGGTGCCCGACCTGCTCGCCCTCAGCGAGGCGCACCCCCCCGATCTCATCGTCCACGACTCGCAAGAGTTCGGCGGCGTGATCGCCGCCGAGGTGCTCGGCATCCCGCACGCCAAGGTGCTGGTGAACGCGGCCGGCGTGACCTCACCACAGCTTGTTGCGATGCGCGAGGAGCCCCTACAGCGCCTCCGCGCGGCGTACGGACTGCCGCATCGGCCGATCCCAAGCCTCGTGGACCACTTCCTCGCGATCACGCCGTTTCCGGTCAGCCTCAATCGACCCGACGCGCCGATCTCGCCGACCGCTCATCACATCCGTCTACTGCCCGGCGACCCGGCCCCGAGCGCGCTCCCCGCCTGGGTTCGTGGGCTCGGGTCGCGACCACTCATCTACGTGAGCCTGGGCACGTTCCTCAGTGGGCGGCGCGGCCAGGAGGTCTTCCCCCCGCTGCTCGCCGGTCTGCGCGACATGGGCGCGGAGGTCGTCGTGACCGTCGGGGATGACTTCGACCCCACAACCCTCGGGCCGCAACCGGAGCATGTCCACCTGGAGCGCCTCCTCTCGCTGGAGGCCCTCCTGCCCCACTGCTCCCTCGTCGTCTTCCACGGCGGTTCCGGGACGCTCGCGCACATCGTCGCGCATGGCCTCCCGATGGTGATCATCCCCCTCGGCGCTGATCAGCCACAGAATGCGGCCCGCTGCGCCGAGCTGGGGGTCTCCCGTACGGTCGAGCCCGAGCAGCTTTCCCCCGAGCTGATCCGCGATGTGGTCGTCGACGTGCTCCATACCCCGAGCTATCGCGAGCATGCCGAGCACCTCCGCGACGAGTTCGACCGCCTGCCGGGGCCGGGGTTCGCCGTCGAGCTGCTGGAGCGGCTGGCGCGGGACAAGACCCCGCTAATCGCCCCGCACCGGGACGGATCGGTGATGGGAGGAGATGCGTGCGCATCCTGATGACAACCCGACCGGTCGGCGGGCACTTCAACCCGCTCGTCCCGCTCGCGGGGGCGCTCGTGGCTGACGGGCACGAGGTCGCCTTTGCCTGCGCCTCGTCCTTTCACCCGGTCGTCGAAGCGGCGGGCTTCCGGGCGTTCCCGGCCGGTTTCGCCTGGCAGCCGGGGCAAGCGCCGCTCGACCTCTTCCCTCAGGTGCAGACCGTACCCGTTCATCAGCGGCGGATGTGGGTCTTTTCGCATGTCTTCGTTGATTTCGAGGCTCGGCAGATGGTCCCTGACCTCCTCGCCATCGCGCGCTCTTGGGAGCCGGACGTCATCGTGCGCGAGGCGCAGGAGTTCGGCGGCCCCGTCGCCGCCGAGGTGCTCGGCATCCCGCACGCCATCGTCCGAGCCGCGACCTGGGACTACTCGGAACGGCTCGCCATCGCGGCGGCACTGGACGAGCTACGCGTGCAGCATGGCCTCCCGCCCGACCCGGCCGTCGAGATGCTGTACCGGTACCTCTTCCTCAACGCCGAGCCGCCCGGCTTCCACCCCGCCGACGCGCCCCTGCCGCCCACGGCACACCCGATCCGCCCGGTCGTCTTTGACAACGCGCACGCCGCAACGTTGCCCACGTGGGTCGGGGACCTCCCCGACCGGCCGACGGTGTACGCCACCCTCGGCACCGTGTTCAATCGGCGGACCGAGATCTTCGCGGCGATCATCGAAGTGCTGCGCGACGAGCGGGTGAACCTGATCGTCACGGTCGGGCGCGACCAGGATCCGGCCCAGTTCGGGGCGCAACCGTCGAACGTGCACATCGAGCGGTACGTCCCGCAGAGCCTCCTGCTGCCGCGCTGCGACCTGGTCATCACGCATGGTGGGTGGAACACGACCGTGGCCCTGCTCGCGCACGGGCTGCCCGCCGTCTTCATCCCGCTCGGTGCCGATATGCCGATCAACGCTCGCCGCTGCGCGGCCCTGGGTCTCGGAGGGGTCGTCGAGCCGAGCGCGTGCACGCCGGCCGCGATCCGCGACGGCGTGGGGGCCATCCTGTCCGATCCGAGCTATCGGGCACGCGCCGCGCGGATGCGTGAAGACATGGCGGCACTACCTGGGCCGGCGTTCGCCGTCGAACTGGTGGAGCGCCTGGCGAAGGATAAGACCCCCATCATCGCTCCTCGCTAAGAAGACGTTTTTCAGCAGCCTGTAGGAGGCTACCGCGCTCTGCACCAGCTCCATGACGATGAAGCTGCCCACCTCGCCGGTGCACCGCTCGTTGATCTCCTGGCGGCTCTCCGCGACGATCTCGTCCTCGTCCACGGCGAGGCGCGTCATCGACGTGCGCAGGGAACGCCGAGCACGCCTGACGTGCCGAGATGATCAGCCGAAGTCTGCCATCGAGCGACGCGGCGGCCGAGGTGCCCAACGTCGTAGGGTTGCTGGATCGCGGCGGATGTCCCCGACGCTCCGGATGCTCGACAAGCTGGCGGAGGCTCTCGGCGTCGCCCCAGCGGACTTGCAACGCGATCGTCTGACTGACCGGGAGGCGCTCGTCAGGGCAGGGCGGCGCGCCAGGCGGGGGTGAGGGCCTCGAACGTCCCGGCGAGTACCCACGTGCGGCCGCCCGCCCGCTCGGCCTGTCCGTAGGCCCAGCGGGCGACCTTCGCCGCCGCGTCGGCGTCATGGTCGAGCCGCAGCGCGCGCAGCCCGTCGGCCAGCTCCGCCCCCTGCAAGGCGGCGCGCTCGCTCCATGCCTCCAGGTGGCGGACGGCGGCCAGGTGGCTCGACTTCGCCTGGTTGCAGGCGGCGTGGGCGAGGACGAAGTTGTGGCCGAGGTCGAGCGGGTAGCGGCTCCAGGGGATGAAGTGGTCCACCTCGCCCGGCCCCCGCAGCGAGCGGCGGCAGTAGAAGCACTGGCCGCGCTGTAGGTCGGCCAGGAGCGAGCGCAGCGGCCCCGGCGCGGCGCGCTCGGTGCCGGACAGGAACGTCGCCAGGCCGGCCGCCTTCCCGACCAGCGCGGGGTTCTGGCGGCGGACGAACCGCACCCAGGTACCCCGCACCAACTCGCTGATCAGCCCGTGGAACGCGCGCAGGCAGTACGCGACGCCGGGGTGCAGGGTGACCTCCGCCGCGCCGGGGGCGTGCGGGTAGAGGAACTCCAGGCGCGTGTCGGCCACTTGCCGGAGGTGCCAGAGCGGCATCTCGCGCACGACGCGGTCGACGGCGCGGACGAGAGCGTCCCACTCGCGCCCATCCTGCCGGAGCCGAGCAAGGGACCCGTCGGCCCCGTCGGTGGGCGTCGCCCTTCACCTTCCAGTCGCCTTGTGGCTTGCGCATCTCCGAGGCCGTTGGGCTCACCTGGGAGGATGTCGACCCAAAGGTGGGCACGGTGAAGGTCCAACCGTCGCTCGTCTGGTCCGGTGGGCGCAATGCCATCAACCCCGTGAAATCGAGGGCAGGGCTCAGGACCGTGAGCATGCCCCCGTGGGCCCTGAAGCCCTGAGAGCGTCACTAAGGAGTCGGGGTGTGGGCTGTACGCCCTGCGTAGGCAGCCTGCACCCTATTGACGGCGACCCAGGCATAGGTCACCATGGTTCGGGTCGTCGGGCCGGCGACTCATGAAGAACCACGATGCCAGAAGGGCACAGGAAGACCTGAAGGGCGGCACCCGGCATGATCGACCCGGAGGACGAAGGCGGTCAGCACGCCGCCATCACGTACCTAGCGGACTTGGAGCCGGACGAACGAACCGAACAGCGAGACGGCGACGACGTTCGGGTGACCGAGCGGTTCGATGGCCCGTTCGATGACGACGCCCCTGCGGCCATTCGTAACGCCGCACGGGTCTACCTCTACACCGACTACAGCAATGGCGGGGACGTGGTAGAGAGCCAGGAGATCGACATTTACTCCAGTGATGACGAGCAAGACGAGTAACCGGCCGGCCACGACAACGCCAGTTAGCTCGTCCGACGCCCCTGTTCGACGAAGCGTTGACGGAGCACATCGAGCCGCCTGACCTGACCGTCGCTATCGCGGAACCTCCAGAAGGTCCAGCCATTCGTCTGCGGGTACTTTCGTCCAGGTGGGGTGCCGATAATCGAGGCACGAGCGGCACCGGCCGACGTGGACAACGAGTCGAACGTCTGGCCGAGGCAGGTGACTCGACCGTCTGCTTCCAGCCGGCCCGTCAGGCGATTGCCCTTGTAGGTCTTCTCCAACTCCAGGGGAGGGCGGATCAGGCCATCAAGTCGTCGATCGATACATCCCGCCAGGGCGGAGAGTCCACCCCGGCTTCACGAACATCAGTTGGGGGTTTCGCCGGCCTGGCTTTGCCCGGCCTGTTGGAGGGTGCCGGTGCTTCTCGGCTCTGCTTGCCCGCTGGCGTTGGCGTCTCGGGGAAGTCAAGCCGAACGCGCACGCGGCTCAGCCCTGCCCTGATCTCGCTCGGGGACAGTGTCGACAGTCGCCTGGCCAAGAGTCGGACCAGCGATGGGTCGGGCTCCGGAGCGAACAGCGCCTCGATCGTGGTCCGCATCTGATGGTCGATGAAGTGTGCCTTCCAGAGCGTGCCGATCCAGTCGTCCTTGGTCCGGTCCTTCGACAGGACGCCCAGCGCCTCTCCCACGTCCGCCGTCTCATCGGTAATGCCAATGGTGCGGAAGAGCTTCTCTTCGACGGGAACGGCGGCGTGCGAGTTGTAGATGCGGTACTCGTCCCCGTTCGTCAGGACGACCCACTGCACGCCTGCGACGACCGCATACCCCATGATCTGGCTCGCCCATTTCGGATCGTCCAGATTCTCCCCGAGCGCCTTGGCCTCGACGAAGAGTCGGGGGGTACGCAGGATCATGAGGGCGTAGTCTACGGGGTTGTCCACCGGCCGGCGTCGATACTCCCGCCAGACTTCCTCCGGGTCCTCTACGTCCCACCCTAATGCCCGAAGTACGGGCTCGATCAGGGCCGCCTTCGTGTTCTGCTCCCCGATGGATGAGCTTCGGCCACGGTAGCGGGAGATACGCTCTCGGGCCTGTTCGAGCGCCGCCGCAAGTAAGACCACTCGATGACGCCCTTCCCTCTTGCTGCTTCCGAGCGATCCGGCTGCCCGTTTCTACATCTTTCGATGCCATCGTAGAGTTACACGGCGGGTGAGTCAACGTGCCGGAGGACCTCGAACTTGCGAACTTGGGGCCAGTCGAGTCGCAATTGGATCCTGCGAGGGGGGCAGGACTCGACGGACTGGTGGAACTAGCGTTCTACGCCACGGGTAGTTCTCAATGGGAGGACCGCAGCATGCCAAGTTCGGCCACCATCCGACGCCGCCTGACCATCGCTGTCGACCCGACGAGCCGCACCGCTCGCGTCGAGTCGTTGCCATCAGCCGGAACCCGCTCCTTCGCCATCATTGTTGAGCCCGACCGTCGAGGCGAGGGCTGGAACGTCTTCGAGCCCATGGACGTTGATCCTGTCTGGCGATCTACCTTCGAGGCTGCGCTTGGAGAAGCGATTGCCATGGCTGCGGACTTGGTCGAGGACGGACTTCGCTTGGAACTTGCTGCCCGGTCGAGCGGTCGTGACCGTCCGCCGGCCCGCGCTATGGCGCTGTGCTGACGTGCGCTGAAGGCTCCCCCGACGGGCAGTGGTCGCCCATGGCGGCCTCGCCTCGTCCGCGACCAGCGGCGGCGTCTCGTGCCCGCGCCCGTTCACCTCCTCCTCGGGTGGGCCAACGTCTCCGACTTCCTGGCACTCATGCTGGACGACCGAGCGGCGGACCGGATAAGGGGACACACGGCGGTGTGAGCGTGGCGTCGGGCGGGCGGCCGCGTCCCGCCGGCGGGACCATGCCGACCCGCACCCCGACCCGGCCCTGCGGCCGAGTCACCGCCCCGACCGCGAGCACGGCGATGTCTGGCTGGATATGGTGCCCGGCCTTGCCCGGCTGCGCGTCCCCCGGACGCCCCGCCCCGCCCCCCGACAGTGATCGGCTGGCCCGGCTGCTGGGCGGCTACGCCGACCGCGAGCCGGGATGTTGATCCGCTCCAGGAAGCGCCGTTCACACAGCGTCGATTCTGGGCGCGAAAATCGGCCGCCCCGCTACCCTGACACGTCGAGATGAGTGATGGGCCGGTATTTCGCTCGTCGGCCCCGGCGTCACCCTAGTCTCATCGGGGCCAACTTGCGCCCCGTCAGGAGGGCAGACGGGGCGCGCCAGCACTTGGTCGCCGATGGCTGACGACCTCTGCGGTAATCGGCACAACGCGACTGAACGAGGCGACCGCCGATCCATGATGCCGTGAGCCCGGTCGTCACGGCACGTCTCGATGGGCCGAACAACGACGTGTGATACTCAGGCGAGATGGCGCGAGCCAGCGCTGGCATCTTGGGGGAGTAGGTGGTGGTGCATCGAGAACCGGCTGCCTTCCTGAGCTACGCGCATGCGGATAACGCACGCGGAGACATCTCGGCCTTTCGGGACCAGCTTGCCGAGGCAGTGAGCGCCGCCACGGGAACCAACTTCCACATCTTCCAGGATCGCAACGACATCGGCTGGGGACAGCAGTGGCGGCAGAGGATCAACGAGTCGATCGACGCGGTCACCTTCCTGATCCCGATCCTCACGCCGCGCTTCTTCCAGAGCGAGTACTGCCGAGACGAAGTCAGACGATTCCTGGAGAGGGAACGACGACTCCAGAGGAACGATCTGATCCTGCCCATCTACTTCCGCGATCACCCACCGCTGAACGATGAGCAGCAGCGCCGCTCCGACGAAATTCTCGCTGTCATCGCGACCCATCAGTACGCCGACTGGCGCGAGCTTCGCTACGAGTCCGTGGTCTCCGCTATGGTCCAGCGAGCGCTCGATAGGATGGCGGACCAGATCCGCGACACGCTGGCACACGTACAGGCGTCGCGCCCGAAGGAGGCCGATCTGGCTACAGCAGCGGCGGCCATCCCGGCGATCGAGTCATCACCGAGGACCGAGCCGTCGCAGGATGCGAAGCAGGGGCCGAGTTCCAAGACCGAACCTCGGACTCGGGTCGTCGATCCGCTGCATCGAGGCGACCATCCGACCATCGCGTCCGCAGTCGCAGCGGCGGGACCGGGCGAGCGCATCTTGGTTCGCCTAGGGCTTTACCGAGAGGGGTTGGTCATCGACAAGCCCCTGGAGATCATCGGCGATGGTCCACCGGGGAAGGTAGTGATCGAGGCCAATGGACAGGATGTGATCCTGTTCAAGACGACGATGGGTCGCGTAGCCAATATGACGCTCCGACAACTTGGAGATCGGGAGTGGTACGGGGTCGATGTCGCCCAGGGGAGGCTGGAGCTTGAGGACTGCGACATCAGCTCCAAGAGTTTTGCCTGCATAGCGATCCGCGGAGGTGCCGACCCGCGAATCCGACGCTGCCGAATCCGCGACGGCAAGTGGGTCGGCGTGTACGTGTACGACCAGGGGCGGGGGACGCTGGAAGACAACGAGGTCGTCGGCAACGCCCGCGCCGGCATCGCGATCAGAACCGG
>JALYGH010000234.1 GCA_030777205.1 Chloroflexota bacterium | reverse complement strand
GCCGGGGCGTCGAGCTACCCGTCCCCGTCTCGCGCACGGCCGTCAGCGCCTCAGGAGAGTGAGCCGGCCGAGCGCGGGCGCCGGCTGCTTGCGCCCGACCCGCCCGAGCCAGAGCAGGACCGAGCAGATCAGGGCCATGCTGAAGTCGAAGACCATCAGGGTGATGAACGACTTCGGGCGCTCGGTCGAGTGCCGCAGGTCGGCCAGGCTGATCTGGAAGAAGAAGAACGCCGCGATCAGCCGCGCGGCGGCACGAGCCAGGCGTAGAGCGGGTAACGGAGCGGATCGAGCGCCGCGTCAGCGTTGAACAGGCTCAGGTTGACGAGCAGCATGCCGACGTTGCGGAGCCACATCGTGCGTGGCGTGGGGTCGAGGTGGAGTGCCTTCAAGATCCGCCCGGGGGCGAACCAGGCCGTCAGGCAGAACGCCAGGTTCATGGCGACGCCGAACCAGACGGCGATGCTGTACCAGCGGACGTACCGGTTCATCCCGAGTACACCTCCATCACGAACAGCGGCACTCCTTCTCACGCTGCTTTCGTGGAAACATCATCCAGACCGTCATGCATCACCTTGAGCATCACTTGTATGTCATCCTGAGCGCAGCGAAGGGATGACATAGGTGTTGGACTCTCATGTCGACACTCACAAGGCATTCCGAGCGACATCGGCAGCCCACCAAATAGCCTACAGGGTCTTCATGAACTCGAGCAGGGCCGCCTTCTCCTCCGGCGTCAGGTCGGTCCCGTAGACGTGCCCGCCATTGCCGTTGCCCCGGACGCTCGTGTCGTGCCGCCAGCCGAGGCGCTCGGCCTCCGGGCCGCTCGTGACGAACCTGACGTTGTCGTAGTCGTAGACGCTGTAGCCCCGCCAGAAGACGGCCGGGCGGCGCTCCGGCGGCTCGAGCAGGTCGCCCAGCGTCGGCACCGAGCCGTTGTGGAGGTACGGCGCCCGCAGCCAGAGCCCGTCGAGCGGCATGTTGGCGTAGCCGTCCGACTTGCGGAAGTGGGAGAAGCGCCAGGGGCGGCCAGTCCCGAAGGTGTTCATCTTCTCGGCCAGCTCCGGGGTGAACGAGCGGAACCGCTCCGGGTCCGTCCCGATCGCGGCAAGCGGGACGGTCTGCCCGATGGTCGCCCCGCCGAAGTCGTGGCAGGACGCGCACTGGGCCGCGTAGATCCCTCGCCCAACCTCGGCGCGCGCCACGTCGATCCGGTCGCGCGGGAACTGGACCGGCGGCTGGAAGTCCCAGATCCAGTCTGCCACCCGCTGCAGCCCCCCATGGTCGAGGCTGTCCTCGGTGGCGCCGGCCCCGAGCGCCGCGCTGATGTTGCGCTCCTCGACGCGGTCGTTGTTCCCGTCCCAATGCAGCCACAGCCCCTGGCGCGGCTGCTGATTCCAGAGCGACGGCAGGTCGGCCGTCCCGACCGTGTCATCCGCGACCAGGTCCTGCCGAAGTGGATCTTGTACGGGTTGAACGTGTCCACCCGGCCCGGCCCGAAGGGCGGGCGCATCGCCAGCGGCGCGACCTCGGCCGCCCGCTGGATCAGCGCGTCTTTCGTGCGCGGGATGACCAGGTAGCGGTAGATCAGCCGTCGAGCCAGGAGAAGTTCGGGTTTTCCTGCCGGATCGCCGCCAGCAGGGTGTCCGGGTTGAAGCGGTCGTTCTGGGCGGCGGCGAACAAGAAGCGGAAGTAGCTCTCGATGTCGAACTGGTGGGCCGGCATGCCGAGGACGATCCGGGCCTGGCCGCCCGGCGCATCCTGGAGGGTGCCGGTGTGGCAGACGGCGCAGTTCAGCCCGACCAGCTCGACCGGATGCGCGCGCAGGCTGGTGCCGATCGGACGGTCGCGGTCCGGCGACTCGTAGACGAAGCCCATCCGGGCGTAGCCCTCGCCGGGCCGGTCCGGCAGGTATTCTGGGAAGACGCGGGGCAGGACCCGCCAGATCCAGTACGGCACGCCACCGCCCGCGTCCGAGCCGATCGAGCCGTACTTGAAGTGCTCCACGGGGTCCGCGTGCAGCTCCGGCACGTCGCGCTGGAGGAACGCGGCCACGAGCAGCCCGAGCGCGCCGGCGACGGCCAGCACGCCGAGTACGACATAGTTCGCCTTGCTCGACGCACCACGTTCCGGCTCGGCGTGCTGGCCCGGGGGCACGACGGCTTCCGGCTCGGGGGTTGGGGCGGCCGTGCTCTCCATAGCTGCTCCCTACCTGCCCGTCCCGCGCTCGCCACCGGCCACGCTCGCGGTCGCCGCGACCGGAGCAGCGGGGCGCCCGGGGAACGGCGGCGGGTCGTAGACCGACATGATCTCGCGGATCATCACCTCCCGCGAGGGATACCGCGCCTCCTCGTAGCAGCCGAGCGGGTTCTCGATGACGTTGACCAGGGGGCCTGTTGCCGAACTCTTCCGGTGGGGGCCGTGGCGGTGGTACGCTGGTGATGGGAGCCAGTTCGATCGTCGTGGAGGTGCGGTCGCCGTGCTGGGGCGGAAGGCGTTCGAGCCGAAGCTGTT
>JALYGH010000233.1 GCA_030777205.1 Chloroflexota bacterium | reverse complement strand
ATCCGCCAGGAATCGTGGCGCCTCTACGTTCCTGACCCGCCGTCGCCTACCCCGGCCACTGAAATACCCGCTGCCTCCTGGCCTGCTACCCGGCTTGCCAGCGCGTGAGGGCGGAAGTCGAGTCTAGGCCGGCCGGGATGGCGAGCGCGCACGGTCGGCGCTCACCCCGGCCGCCCGCGTCCGCGGCTCAGCCGAACAGGATGCAGACCGGCCCGCCGACTGCCGTCACGTCGCCGGTCGGGGTGAGCCGTCCGGTCTCGCGATCGATCCGGAAGTGGACGATCGTGTCGCTGTTCTGGTTCGCGGCGTAGAGGAACGTGCCCGAGGGGTCGATGGCGAAGTTGCGCGGCGTCTGGCCCCGGGTCGATTCGTGCCCGGCCGCCGTCAGCCGGCCGGTCGCCTGATCGATGGCGTAGATGGCGATCGAGTCGTGGCCGCGGTTCGAGACGTACACGAACCGGCCGGCTGGCTCGACGAGGATCTGGGCCGTCGAGAAGCGCTCGCCGGTCGCACCCTCCGGCAACGTCGAAAGGTAGTGCAGCTCCTCGAAGACGCCGCGCTCGCCGTCGTAGGCGAACGCCGTGATCGTCATGTCGGCCTCGCCGTTCACGTAGGCGTAGCGGCCGTTCGGGTGGAAGGCCAGGTGGCGCGGGGCCGCGCCGCTGTGGAGCGGCGCGAAGGGCGGATCGTGCGCCACGAGCCTCCCGGTCCCCGCGTCAAGCGTATAGATCATCACCTTGTCGATGCCCTTGTCGGTGGCGAGCACGCGCTTTCCGGGCGGGTCAAACGTCACGAAGTGGGCGTGCGGCCCCTCCTGCGTCGGCCCGGGCCCGGAGCCCGCGTGCTGCTCGACGTGGGATGCCGGCCGGAGGCGCCCGTCCGGCTCGATCGGGAGGACGGCGACCGTGCCGTGTTCGTGGTTCGCGACGAGCAGGTGCGTGCCGGCCGGGTCAGTGGTCAGGTGGCACGGCTCGCCGCCGTGGGTCGACTGGCGGCTCAGCGGGGTCAGGTTGCCGGTTTCCTGGTCGATCGCGAACGAGACCGCCAAGCCCATCCCCTCGCCGGCGAAAGCGCGCATCTCGCTGACGGCGAAGAGGAAGCGCTTGCGCGGATCGAAGGCCAAGAACGACGGGTCGGCCTCCGGGATCGTGTGCAGTCGTGCCAGCGCGCCGGTCGCCGGATCGCGGCGGTAGACGTAGATGCCCTCGGACCGGCCCGAGCGCGTGTAGGTCCCGACGTAGACGAGGTCTGGTTGCATCGCCATCCCTTCCGCTCGCTAGAACCAGTTGGCCTTGTCGACGACGTTGCGGAGCGGCCGGCCGGCGGCGAAGCGACGGGCGTTGTCGGCGATGATCTCGTAGCGGCGCTCGTCGAGGTAGGGGCCGAAGCCGGCCGTGTGCGGGGTCAGGATCGTGTTCGGCGCCGTCCAGAGCAGGTGACCGGCCGGCAGCGGCTCCTCCTCGTAGACGTCCAGCCCGGCCCCGGCGATCTCGCCGGCGCGGAGGGCGGCATCGAGGTCGTGCAGGCGGGTCGTCTTGCCGCGCCCGATGTTGATGAAGAATGCCGTCTCCTTCATCAGTCGGAACTTGTCACGGTCGAACAGGCCTTCGGTCTGGGGCGTGTGCGGGATGGTCAGGATGACGAAGTCGGCCCGGGGGAGCAGCCGGTCGAGCTGGTCCGGGCGGTGCAGCTCGGCGACGCCCTCGGGGGTGTCCTCGCGGCGCGCGTCGATGCCGAGCACGCGCATCCCGAAGTGGGCGCAGTGCTTCGCGGTCTCCGAGCCGATCCCGCCGACGCCGACGATCAGCGCCGTCGACTCGGGCAAGTGGACGACGCCCGTATCGAGCGGCTCCGGGCGATACTCCTGCTGGAGCTGGCGGCGGATGTAGTAGTGGAAGCCGCGCGCGAACGCCAGGACGTAGGCCATGATGTGCGCCGCGATGTGATCGTTGAAGATCTCGCGGAGGTTGGTGGCGACGCAGGGATGCTCGATCAGCTCCTTGAAGTAGAAGCCGGCCGGCGGGGCGATCGCCGGCGCCTGGAGCCACTTCAGGTCCCGCGCCAGCCCGAGCAGCTCCGGGTCGAGCGTGCCGAAGACGCCGTCGGCGTCGACGATCTCGCGCTTCGCGTCGTCGCGGTCCTCGGCGACGAAGACCTCGGCGTCGGGCACGTCACGGGCGAGGCGCTCGGCCCACTGACGCTGGGTGTCCTTGACGGGCGGCAGGAACACGAACTTGAACCGGGCCATCGGTCCTCCGATCTGCTCGACGGGCATGCTAGCTCGCGCCCGCTCGGCAGCAACGCTGCTTGGTTCGTCGCCCGGAACGATAGCCGGGACGCATGACGGCGCCCAATGCCGGGGCCCGGCGTCGAGCGGGCAGTCCGTCATCGAGCGACGAGGCAGATGGCGCGGGCGGTCCGGGGCGACGCGATGCCCCTGCAGGCGACACATCGGCGGGAGCGACGGCCGTGCTGGGCGGCGGTCGCACCGGCTCCGGCCGGGGCGGACCGGGCGCCCGGCGAGCGAGGTGCCCGCGCCAGGTCCAATCGGGTCGGCTATCATGCCGCCCTGAGGCGCACGCCGCGGCGTGGAGACGGGAGTCCCGGCTATGCAGATCGGCATCATGATGCGGAGTGGACGCGGACGGGCATCCGGGGCGACCGACAACCCCCTCCGCTGGCGCGAGCTGAGCGCGATGGCGCAACTGGCTGAAGAGATCGGTACCGATACGCTCTGTGTGCCGGACCACCTCCTGTTCCGGACGAGCGGATCGGTCACGTTGCCCGAGGGCGAGACGCGTGGCAACTGGGAGTGCTTCAGCATCCTGAGCGCCCTGGCCGCCACCACCAGGCGGGCCACGCTCTTGACGATGGTCGCCTGCACCAGCTTCCGCAACCCGGGGCTGCTGGCCAAGATCGCCGACACGGTGGACGAGGTGAGCGACGGGCGCCTGCTGCTCGGCCTCGGCGCCGGCTGGCACGCGCCCGAGTACGCGGCGTACGGCTTTCCGTTCGAGCAGCGAGTCAGCCGCTTCGAGGAGGCGCTCCGGATCATCGTTCCCCTACTGAGGGGCGAGACCGTCACCTTCCACGGGCAGTTCTACGATGCCGACGACCTCGTGCTCGTCCCGCGCGGTCCGCGCCCGGGCGGCCCGCCAATCTGGATCGGCGCCCGTCGGCCGCGCATGCTCGGGCTGGTCGCGAAGTACGCCGACGCCTATCACACCGACATGCTGCTCGACGTGAACGGGACCGGGGCCGCCGAGGAATTGTTCAAGGTGGTCGACGACGCCTGCCGGGCGGTCGGCCGCGACCCCGCGACGCTGGCGCGAACGTCGGGCGCGGCGATCGCGGTCGAGGGCGCCGACGAGGTCCCCGGCGGCCCGCCGGCCGTCTGCCTCCGTGGCTCCACCGAGCAGATCGCCGAGAAGCTGGCGGCCTACGCCGCGTTGGGCATTCGGCACTTCACGTTCTGGCTGTACCCGCTCAGCATGCAGGGCGTCGAGCGGTTGGCGCCGATCGTCGAGGCCGCTCACAAGCTCTAGCCACGAAGCTTCTCCGGGTAGGCGCGGCAGCCGGCGCCGTGGGTGACGCCCAGCAGGCCGGGCGCCGGTCACGCCCGCCCGCCGAGCAGGTCGGCCGTCGCCCCGCGGCGGCCGGTGGTCCTCGGTACCCGCTCCTTGCGCGACACCTGATCGAGCAGCGTCGGCGCGAACCGCTTCCGCCCCAGCACGGCGACTTAGCGCTTCATGCCATCAGATAGCGCGCCGTCCTACAACTTCGGCTGGACCAGCTCAATGCGGACCTCATCCGGCCCCTTGACGAAGGCGATGCGCGACGTCGGGCTGAAGTCCCACGGCTCGACCTCGACGAAGACGCCGCGCCGCTTCAGCTCCGCGACCGTCGCATCCACATCGGAGACTTGCAGGCCGAAGTGGTCCGCGCCGAAATGACGCGCCCCGGCCGGCGCCAGGTCTTCGCCCTCTCGCGCCGGTCGCAGCAGGATCTGCGCTCCACCCAGCCGCAGCACGACGCCGGGCACGCCGCGCGAGTCGCGGCGCTCGACCAGCTCGGCGCCGAGGCCGTCCGTGAACCACCGTTCGGTGGCGGCAAGGTCGGAGCAGAAGACGTGGATGTGGTGGAACTGGTAGTCGAGCGGCGCGGCCATCGTTACACCTCCTCGGCGAGTGTGTCCGCCGAGTGCTAGCCTACCACCTCAGACGCCGACGTCCCACTTGATCTCCCGCGAGCCATCGGCGCCCTTGACCGAGGTGATCTCGATCCGCACCGTTCGCCGAGTGCTCCGGTCGCCCGAGTAGTCCGTGCCGCGATACCGGTGGGCCAGGTGGTTGATGTGCTCGCCGCCAGGGTCGTCGGCTACCTCGACCACCTTGCCGTAGACCTGCACCCAGCGCCAGAAGTTCGTCGGGTCCACCACCAAGAAGGTCGCGCGGCCGGTCTTCTCCATCCGGTCGAGCCAGATGCGGGTCTTGTCGCCGTTCAGCAGGATCTGCCCGTCCGCGAACTCGTACCAGACCGGCGTCATCTCGGGCGTACCCCGGTCGCTGAGCGTGGCCACGATGGCGGGGAGGACTTCGGCGAAAAACCGCCGGAGGCGGGGGCCGATGGTCAGTGCCACGGTCGGAACTCCCTTCTATCTGCGATGGGCCGCTGACCGGCTGCGAGGCCGACGGCCAGAAGCCAGCTGCGGATCCCCTCGGGCGTATGGAACCATTGTCTCGCACGAGACGTTCCCAACGGGCGAAGGAGCGAGCCGATGGACGACGCGCAGGCGATGGAGCGGTGCATCGAGTTGGCGCGGGCGGCGGCCGCGCGGGGGAATCACCCGTACGGCTCGGTGATCGTGATGGACGGGCGGATCGTCGCTGAGGGCGAGAACAGCGTCGTGACCGACGTCGATCCGACCGCCCATGCCGAGATCGTGGCTATTCGCAGCGCGTGCCGGGCGCTCGGGCGGACCGCCCTCTCCGGTGGGACGATCTACGCGAGCGGCGAGCCGTGCTGGACCTGCTCGTCGGCCATCCGAGGTGCTCGCCTGTCGCGGGTCGTCTTCGCCGCACCGTCGCTCTGGGCGACCGGCGGCTATACCTTGAGATTCCCAATCCTACGGGTGGACGGCGTCGCTGGCACCGGCTCGCCACCGGAGGTCGTTGCTGGGATCCTCGAGGAACAGGCACGCGCGCTGTTCGCAGAACTGAACTGGCCGCCGACGGACCGATGACCGGCGGGCCGAACTACCAGCGACTGCGGGTGACGTTCGACGAGGACGCCGAGCGGTACGACCGCGCGCGACCGGGCTACCCGCCGGCCCTGTTCGAGGACCTGACCGAGCTTAGCGGCATCGGGCCGGGGTGTCGCGTGCTGGAGATCGGCTGCGGGACGGGCCAGGCGACAGTGCCGCTCGCCGAGCGCGGCTGCGAGATTGTCGCCGTCGAGCTCGGCCCCCACATGGCAGCCGTCGCGCGGCGGAACCTGGCCCGTTTCCCGTCCGTGCAGGTGGTCACGTCCGCCTTCGAGACCTGGCCGCTCCCAGCCGAGCCGTTCGACCTTGTCGTCGCCGCGACCGCCTTCCACTGGCTCGACCCGGCCGTGCGTGCTATCAAGTGTGCCGACGCCCTGCGACCGGGCGGCGCGCTCGCCACGATCGCGACGCACCACGTCACCGGCGGTACCGAAGACTTCTTCGTCGACGTTCAGGCCTGCTACGAGCGGTGGGACCCCACCACGCCGCCCGGCCTGCGCCTGACGGCCGCCGCCAACATCCCCCATGACGACGAGCTGGCCGGCTCTGACCGATTCGGGCTGGCGCAGTTCCGACGTTACGAGTGGGAGCTGACGTACTCGACCACCGCCTACCTCGACGTGCTGCTGACCTACTCCGGCCACCGCGCGCTTGAACCGGAGGCGCAGAAGGGCCTCCTGGACTGCATCGCCGACCTGATCGACGCGCGCTACGGTGGTCACATCGTCAAGCGCTACCTGACGGAGCTGCGGGTCGCCTACCGCCAACCGTGAGGGTGGCTAGCGTGGAAGTGTTCAGGCCCTTGACGACCCCTCCGGCATCGCCTACATTTGGCCCACGCCGGATGCACGAGCGCAGTAGGGGGACCATGCCATGCAAGCGACGCAGTCGGACATCATCGCCGCCAACCTGGCCGCCGTCGAGGCCTACTTCCACAGCGAGGTTATATTATATTTATAGGCGACCTTCGAGATCTACACGGACGACGCAATCTGGGAGAGCCCGGCCCGCGGCCTGATCTTCCGAGGCAAGGAGGAGACGGCGGCCAACTACCGCCGGATGTTCGCCTCCCTGCGCAACGTCGAGTTTCGCCAGGTCCAGCGGTTCGCCACCGAGGATCGAGTGGTGGACGATAGCATCGTGACGTTCGACCTGATCGGCGATGGCATGGTGAACGCCCCGTTGCCGATCGGCACGTCGGTGGAGATGCGCCTGCTCCACATCTTCGAGATGCGCGACGGCAAGATCACCCGGGAGAGCGCGTTCGAGATCTGGCGCCCGAAGCCGTAGCTCGGCGCGCCGCGGTGACGGGGGCTCGCGAATCGGCACGATTCCGCTTCCTGGGTCGCGGACCTGAATTCCGAACAGTAAGGGGGTCAAGAGAACATCGGCTGAGCGCGGTGGTACACCTCCGGGTGTAGCGACCAACCGGAGGGGT
>JALYGH010000232.1 GCA_030777205.1 Chloroflexota bacterium | reverse complement strand
CCCCAGTCTAGCACAGCCCCGATACCAGTCGGCGTGGAGCAGCGCGAAGTACCCGAGGAGGCAGACCGGCGCCAGGTGGCGGCGCAGGCCCGGCCAGGTGCGCCCCCGGTAGTCGTCCGGCCCGAACTCCTGCTTGCCACCTTGGCTTCACGTACTGGCGCGGCCGCGGCGCAGGGCGCGCCCGGCCAGCGCGCCCGTGTGCGCCCCTCGGTCTACCACCACCTGACCATTGACCAGCACGTATTCGATCCCGACCGGGAACTGCTTCGGGTTCGCCCGCGTCGCCGGCGCCCGCACGTTCTGCGCGTCGAACACCACCACGTCCGCCTTGAACCCGTCGCGCAGCAGCCCGCGGTCCGGCAGCCCAAGCCGCTGGGCCGGGAACGACGTCATCTTGCGGATCGCCTCCGGAAGGGACAGCCATTTCTCCTCGCGGACGTAGTGGGCCAGGATGATCGGGAAGCAGCCGTAGGTGCGCGGGCTCGGGAACTCGCCGAGCAGCACCGCGTCCGAGCCGACCATCGACAGCGGGTGCGCGACAAACTTCGGCAGCGTGTTCACCGAGCCGCCCGCCGAGACGTACGACGTCTGCAAGTCCTCGTCGAGCAGCAGGTCCATCATCGCGTCGACCGGGTGCTTGTTCATCATCAGGGCCAGCTCGGCGATCGAGCGGCCCTCGTACTTGTGGTTGTGGTGCTTCTTGAAGTACGTCACCCACATGTCCTGCCAGGAGGCCGCCCGCGGCGTCACCTCCCGGCGCAGCCGCTCGCGCGCCTCCGGGTCGCGGAACGCCGCGACGATCCGCTCCGGGCCGCCCTCGTGGACCCAGTCCGGAAAGAGTATCAGCAGCCGGGTGCTGCTGTAGATGTACGGGTAGCTGTCGAAGGTGACGTCCAGCCCCTCGTCGCGGGCGTCCTCGACCAGCCCGAGCAGTTGCTCGGCGCCGGCCGGGCTGCCGACCCGCTGGTAGTAGTGGGTGATGTGGGCGGCGATGCCGCTCCGCCGCCCGATCTCGATCGCCTCCTTGAATGGGTCGAGCGAGCGATCCCCGAGCTTGTGGCGGCAGTGGGTGTGGTAAATCCCGCCGAGCCTGGCCGCGACGCGCGACAGCTCCACCAGCTCGTTGGTGTCGGCGTAGTTGCCGGGCGGGTAGTCCAGCCCGGTCGACATCCCGAACGCACCCTCCTCCAGCGCCTCGCGCAGGAGCGACGCCATGTTCGCCAGGTCCTTGTCGGTCGGCGGCCGGTTGTCCCAGCCGACGGTCGCGATCCGCAGCGGCGAGTTGCCGACGACGTAGCAGACGTTGACCGCCACCTTACGGTGGTACATGTCGAGGTACTCGGCGACGGTCGACCAGCGGCCCGGTAGCTCCGGCGCGCCTTCCAGGCCGGAGTTGAGCTGGTAGAAGCGGTCGAAGTCCTTCGGGTCGAAGAACGGCGCGTAGGAGTTGCCGTCGATCCCGTGCAGCTCGGTGGTGACCCCTTGGCGGACCTTCGGCTCGTGCTCGGGATTCGCCAGGATCATCAGCGCCGAGTGGGCGTGGACGTCGATGAAGCCCGGGCAGACAACGTGGTCAGAGGCGTCGATCGTCCGCGCCGCCTGGACGGCGGCGACGTCGCCGCGCAGGATGCGGACCGTATCGCCCTCGATGCCGACGGCGCCGTAGAAGCCGGGACTGCCGGTCCCGTCGATGATCAAGCCGTTCGCGATGAGCACGTCGAGCATCGTCGCCTCCGCGCCTGCTGGCGCCGTCCGGACTGCCGAGGGCCGGCCGCCGGCATGGTAGCGCACGCCGAGACCATCAGCTTCCGAGGGCCGCGCCGTGAAGCTGACGGTGCCGAGGCGGGCGGCGCGTCGAACGCCCTGACACGGTCAAGGGCGCGCTACCTGTTCGCCTACAGCTTCGCGAGCTGGGTGAACACTCCATCCCAATCGGCCGGCGGGGCCTCGCGAGCGAGCGCCTCGGCGCGGCGGGCCATCATGTCGGCGGCACGGTCATCAGGGCGGAGGATGGCCGCGAGCCGGAAGCCACCGACTGCCGTCTCGAAGTGACCGGCCATGTAGTCGTCGAGCGCCTGCTCGTAGGCGTCGCGCGCCCGCAGCAGGGCCGGGTCGAGGTCGCCACTTTCGCCGAGCAGCTCGACGACCAGCGTGCTGTCCTCACGGCCCGCGACGGCGACCCGGTCCAGCCGCCGCCATTCGAAGGCGGAGCCCGTCGCGGCGCGCACGTCTTCGCTCG
>JALYGH010000231.1 GCA_030777205.1 Chloroflexota bacterium | reverse complement strand
GGCTCGGCCACCCGTTGCTGCCCGCCGACGCCCGCGTCGCCAACGACGTCCAGCTCGGCCCGCCCGGCACGTTCCTGCTGGTGACCGGCTCGAACATGGCCGGCAAGAGCACGCTGCTGCGCTCGATCGGGGTGAACGTCGTCCTGGCCCAGGCCGGGGCGCCCGCCTGCGCCGCGCACCTGGTCATGCCGCCGGTCGACCTCTGGACGAGCATGCGCGTTCAGGACTCGCTCGCCCAGGGCGTGTCGTTCTTCATGGCCGAGCTGCGGCGGCTCAAGCAGATCGTCGACGCGGCTGCGGCGGACGTCCGGCCGTCCTCCGATCCGCGCCGGGCCGACGAGGGTGGTGCCGAGCGGCGCCTGCTGTACCTGCTCGACGAGATCCTCCAGGGGACGAACATCGCCGAGCGCCAGATCGCGGCGCGGCGGATCATCCGCCTACTCGTAGCCCGTGGGGCGCTCGGCGCCGTCTCCACGCATGACCTGACCCTGGCCGATGTCGACGACCTGGCCCGGGCGGCGCGGGCCGTCCACTTCACGGAGACGGTCGCCGACGACGGGAGCGGGCCGAAGATGACGTTCGACTATCGCCTGCGGCCGGGCATCGCCCGCTCGACCAACGCGCTACGCCTGCTCGAGCTGGTCGGGCTGCCATCCGACTGACCGGTGCATGAAGCCGGGGCCATCAGCGCGGCCCGCGCCCCTCGTCGCCTGACGGTCGGCCCGGCCATCGCCGCCCTTCGGCGACGGCCAGGCGCGCCCTCATCCGCGAACAGCTCGCAGCTCGCTCGGTGCGTCAGCCCAGCTCGCGCATCAGCCGGCCCCAGCCGTCGATCGGCGCGGCCCAGCCGATCATCCGCAGCGGGTGCCAGAGCGAGACGATCAGCGAGTCGTGGACGGGTTTGCCAAGTTCCCGCTCCATCTCCTCCACCACCCGCGCCGCCGCCAGGTTCGTGCAGACCACGACGACCGCCTCGGCCTCCGGTGCGTCGGCCCGGCGGATCAGGTCGCGTAGCACGTCGAGTGGGACGTCGGCGAACTCGAAGTTGGTGCTGATCCCGAGATAGGCCGAGCGGACGCAGTCGTACCCCGCCTCGCCGTAGGTGCCGACGATCGCGTCGCGCACGTCGGCCGTATACGGTACGGCCAGCCCGTAGCGCCGCACACCGTGGACGCGGAGCGCCTCGAGCTGGGCGAGCGTCCCGGTCGTGGCCGGCGCGCCCGTCTCGGTCGTGATCGCCTCGCAGACGGCCCGGTCGGCCTCGAGTCCCTTCCAGCCGCCGGACGTGCCGTTCCAGCAGATGGCGTCCATCCGCGCGTCCGCGAGCAGCCGCGCTGCCGCGAGCATCTGCTCGCGCTCGAACTGGTCGAGGCTTTGCCGATCCAGGGCGATGCGGGTGACGGGGATGCGGGCGTAGTGGACGCTCAGCGAGTCGATCAGCGGCGCCGTCATTGCGCTCGTGATCGGCTCGACCATCGTGTTGGAGGATGGGGTGATCATGCCGATGCGCCGGCGCTGGGCCATGCGACCTCCCGAATCAAAAGGAGGATCGAGCATCCTGGGGTGTCCGACGCCCGTCCGGAAGCCGATCCTGCCGGTGAGTGTACCGCCGCGCCCGACCAAGCTGGCGAGCCTACCGCGCCTGGTGTCGTACGCTCAGGCGCGGAACCTGGAGCAGCTCCCAGTCAGGGCGAAGTGGGGGAGCCGAACGCTGGGACCGGCACCAATGTGACGGGTGCCGGTGTGGCGGGCGGCCGCACCGGCCGGCATGGTCCCGACCGTGCTGAGCGCGACCGATCGGGCCGACCAGTCCGGCCCGATCCGCCCGAACGTCGTGACCGCGAGGACGTCGCCCGAGTCCAGCGTTGGCCGTCGAAGGCCGATGGCCGACGAGGTGGGTATCCTGCTCGAAGATTGTGAGGCGACGGAGCGGGGCGAGCTCGACAATCCACAGCCGAAACACGGCCACGAGTACGCCGATGGCAACGGGCGGCACGAGGCGTCGCGGAGTACCGGAGACTACCGTCCGCTCCCGGTGCCGACCGGCCGGCCGGCGACGCGCTGCGCCCAACTCCCCGAGAGCGTCGGGCCGAGGATGTGACCGATGGCGAGGCCGCAGGCCGCGAGGTTCATCAACACGTTCACCACCTGCGCGACGATCACCCACACCGGCAGCGGGTATCCGGGGTCCGGACCGGCGGCGTAATTGCCCATCAAGAGCGGATCGTGGAGGGCGACGTTCAGGAGCAGGCTGGCGGACGTCACCACCAGCAGCAGGCCGAGGCGGCGGTCCAGCGCCCAGGCTACCGTCAGGAATGGCAGGGCCATGAACAGGAGGTTCTCGTGGGCACGGACGGTCAGCACGAACCAGCCGACCGTCAGCGCGCCGGCGATCCCGTACAGGCAATCGCGCGGACGGAGGCTCGGCAGGCGCGCGATCGCCGCCGCGACCAGCAGCGCCACCATACCGAGGCCAACGACCCGGTACGGAACTGGCCCCACGAACGGTTCGCTGTCGGTGATGAAGCGCCACTCGATCAGGGTCGGGACCCACCAGAGATTGTGGGCCTGGGCCGTCAGCGCGATGCTGTTGATCGACTTCGTGTCGAGGGCTTCTAGGAAGCGGCCGGCGTGGTGGAGCCGATTGGTGACGGCCCACGGCAGCACGACGACGAACGACGCGACAGCCCCGCCGATGGTCCCCCGCAGCACCCCGCGCCAGCCGTACCAGAAGATCAGCGCCATCCCGACGACCGGCAACAGGAGCCAGGCTTGCGGTTTCGTCAGCGCGGCGAGCGCGATGCAGGCGCCGGCCAGGCCCGGTCGCCGATGAACGAGCGCCGCCACGGCCAGCAACGCGAAGGCGGCGTGGACCGGATCGGTCTGGCCGAGGTGGGCAACGTCGTACGCGACCGCGGGATTCAGGGCGTAGGCCGCCGCGGCGGCAAAGGCCAGCCCGGCGCCGTACTGGCGTGTGATCCGGTAGATGACGGCGGCGGCGATCGGATGGAACAGGATGCCGGGCAGCTTGACGAGGAGCGTATAGAACTGGCTCGCCAGGGCCGCTTGCTCGTCGAAGGTCGGATCGGCGAGCCACTGGTAGACCCGGCCGGCGGCGCCGAAGAAGTAGAGGAGGACCGGCGGATAATCGGTGGGAATCTGGTAGGCGCTATGGATGCCCTCGCGCGCGATCCAGCGGCCCCACGTCTTGTTCGTCCCGACGTCGGCCACGTTACCCGGGCTGGCCGCGGCAATCAGGACGTAGAGGATCAGGACGCCGACGAGGAGGACCGCCAGGAGCTCGCCCCAGGACATCGGGGCTCGCGCGAACATGGCCTGCTGACCGCCGCGGCTGCCCCGCGCGGGTTTCACCGGAAGGATGCGCGACATGCCAGGCGCCCGCATGATGCGGCGCGATTGTATCAGCACCCGTCACGGCTGGGCACGATATGTGCCGTGGGGAGCGCCCACGTCGCCGGCTGCCCGCGTTCGCGCGGCCGGGGCGACTTCTTCTGGAGTATCCTATCGCCTCATGGCGGCCGACCGTCGAGTACGGCGCTGCCAACCCTGCCTGGCTCGAACGGGGTGTCCATGCCCGAGGTCGTGACGCTCGGCGAGACGATGGCGCTCTTCGCGCCGCGCGAGGCCGGCCCGCTCCGATACGTGTCCGATTTCCGCCTCAGATTCGGCGGAGCCGAGACGAATTTCGCCACCGCGCTCGTTCGCTTGGGCGTCAGCGCCGGCTGGGTGAGCCGCCTCGGTGCGGACGAGCTCGGGCGGTTCATTACCCACAACCTGCGCGGGGAGGGCGTCGACGTCAGCCGCGTGGTCTACGACCCGGGAGCGCCGACCGCCCTCTACGTCAAGGAGCTCAGCGCGGTCGGCGACACGACCGTCTACTACTACCGCCGCGGCTCGGCCGCCTCGCGCCTCGCGCCGGCCGACCTGGACGTCCCCTACCTGACCGGGGCGCGCTGGCTGCACGTGACCGGCATCACGCCGGCGCTGTCCGACACCTGCCGCGCCACCGTCGAGCGGGCGGTCGAGCTGGCGCGCGAGGCCGACCTCGAGGTCTCGTTCGATCCGAACCTGCGGCTCAAGCTCTGGACGGTCGAGCGCGCCCGCGAGGTGCTGTTCCCGATCCTGCGCCGAGCGACGGTCCTCCTCGGAGGGATGGAGGAGTTCTCGGTCCTGCTCGACATCACCGACCCTGACGCGGCGGCGGACTGGGGCCTGGAGCAGGGTGTCCGGATTGCTGTCGTGAAGCTCGGCGCCGAGGGCGCGCTCGTCGCAACGCCCGACGAGCGCCGGATCATCCCGCCGTTCGCCGTGCCGCGGGTGATCGATCCGGTCGGGGCCGGCGACGGTTTCGACGCCGGCTTCGTGGCGGGCCGGTTGAAGGGCTGGGACATCTGGCGCTCGGCTCGCCTCGGGAACGCAGTGGGCGCCCACGCGATCATGGTGAACGGCGACTACGAAGGGTACCCCACCCTGGCCGAGGCCGAGGCGTTCATGGCCGGACAGGCAAGGATCGGGCGGTGACACAAGTGTGGCGGGCCTGCATCAAGGGCGTGAGGCCGCAGAGGTGAGGGCGGACGGATGAGCGAGCTGCGCGGACTGGTCTTCATCGGCGCCGGCCAGATGGCCGAGGCGATCGTGCGCGGCGTCCTCGACGCCGGCCTCGTCACCCCGGACCGGGTGACCATGACCGACGTGCGGCCCCAGCGACTCGAGCAGCTCCGGGCGCTCGGGGTCCGTGGCGAGACGGAGAACCGGGCAGCACTCGGCCAGGGCGACGTCGTCGTGCTGGCCGTCAAGCCGCAGGACGTGACGACCGTCCTGGCCGACATCGGCCCACACGTGACCACCGACCAGCTCGTCGTGTCGATCGCGGCCGGCGTCCCGATCGCGACCCTCGAATCCGGTCTCGAGCGGGCCGTGCCGGTCGTCCGCGTCATGCCGAACACGCCCTGCCTCGTGCGGGCCGGGATGGCGGCCGTGGCGCGGGGGACGCACGCCTCGCCGGAGCACGAGGCCACCGTCCTCCGGATCTTCAATGCAACCGGCAAGGCGGTCGCCCTGCCCGAGAAGCAGCTCGACGCCGTGACGGCGCTCTCCGGGAGCGGGCCGGGCTTCATCGCCGTGCTGATCGAGGCGCTGATCGACGGCGGCGTGCGCGTCGGCCTCGCGCGCGACGTCGCCACGACGCTCGCCGTCCAGACGACGCTCGGCACGGCGCAGCTCATCGCCGAGACGGGCGAGCACCCCGCCCGGGTGAAGGATATGGTCACGTCGCCGGGCGGGACGACGATCGCCGGCATCCACGCCCTGGAGCGGGCCGGCGTGCGCGCGGCGCTGATCGACGCGATCGTCGAGGCGACTGAGCGCTCGCGTGAGCTCGGGAGTTGATGGTTCCAAGAGCTCGAGCGCTGAGACGCTGGACATTTCTGCGATGCAAGGCTGGAGCCTACTGCCTCTACTTTGTCATCCCGAGCGTAGCGAGGGATCTCACGCACCGGAGCCGGGTGGCGTGAGATCCCTCGTCGCTGGCGCTCCTCGGGATGACAATACCGTGTGGCTTAGCTCAACAGGACGCGACAGATTGGTGCCGAGGCGCAGCACGATGGGGCTCGCCTCATCGACGTCGATGCATGGCGAAGTGGGAGCGGAACGACGATGACGACTGGCATCCTCGAGGGCAAGACCGCCCTCGTCTTCGGCGTCGCGAACCGGCGCAGCATCGCCTGGGCGATCGCCCAGGCCCTGGCCGGCGCCGGCGCGTCGCTTGGCTTCACCTTTCAGGGCGACCGGATCGAGGCCGGCGTCCGCGAGCTGGCCGGGTCGGTGAACAGCCCGCTGGTCACACCGTGCGACGTGACCAGGGACGAGGACCTGGACCGGGTCTTTGCCGAGGCCGAGCGGGAGCTGGGCGGGCTGGACATCCTGATCCACAGCGTCGCGTTCGCCGCCCGCGAGGACCTCGAAGGCCGCTTCGTGGATACGTCGCGCGCCAACTTCGCCATGGCGCTCGACATCAGCGCCTACTCGCTCACCGCGATGGTCAAGCGGGCCGAGCCGCTGATGGAAAAACGCGGGGGCGGCAGCGTGCTGACCATGACGTACCTGGGCGGCGAGCGCGCTGTGCCGAACTACAACGTGATGGGCGTGGCGAAGGCCGCGCTCGACGCGAGCGTGCGCTACCTGGCGATGGAGCTGGGCGGGAAGAACATCCGCGTGAACGCGGTCTCGGCCGGGCCGATCCGGACCCTCGCCGCGCGCTCGATCTCCGGCTTCACCATGATGGAGGAGCACTACGAGAAGCGGGCCCCGATGCGGCGGAACGTCGACGCGAGCGAGGTCGGTCAGGCCGCGCTGTTCCTCTGCTCCCCGATGGCGAGCGGGATCACCGGCGAGATCGTCCACGTCGACGCGGGGTACCACGCGATCGGCTTCTGAGCTCGAGAGCGCAGGGCAAGCAGCAACCAGGACGGAGCGGGCGCAGGTCGAGGCCTGAGCGGCCTGGGCGACCGCCGTGTCGCGGGCCCGGGCCGGCAACCGAACGGCGCAGAGTTCCGTCAGCGGAGCAGGAACGGGGGCGAGGCGCCCATGACGTACGGATACCGGTGGAGCGTCTCCTCGACCAGCTCGATCCCGAGCCCGGGCCCGGCCGGCGGCTCGACCCAGCCGTCCCGCACGACGATGTCCGGCGCCATCGTCGGCGCCTCCGGCTCGCCCTCGGCGATCTCGACCGGCATGCTGCCGCCCATCGCGGCGGCGACGTGGAGCGTCGCCGCCAGCGCCGGCCCGTAGAACCAGGAGTGCAGCGCGACCGGCAGGTTGGCGGCCTGGGCGAGCGCCAGGATCTTGCGCGTCTCGCCGATCCCGCCCGCCTTCGGGACGTCGGGCTGGAGCACGTCGGCCGCGCCGGCGGCGATCAGGTCGCGGAAGCCGAACACCGTGCTGGCGTTCTCGCCGGCCGCGATCGGGATCGAGCTCGCCCGCCGCACCCGCGCCAGCCCCTCGTAGTCCTCCGGCGGCCAGACCGGCTCCTCCAGCCAGCGCAGGCCGTACGGCTCCAGCGTGCCGGCGATCGCGATCGCCTCGGACGGCGTCCAGGGGCAATTGGCGTCGAGCATCAGCCCGACGTCCGGGCCGACCGCCTCGCGCGCCGCTCGCACCGACTCCACGTCGGTCTGGTGC
>JALYGH010000230.1 GCA_030777205.1 Chloroflexota bacterium | reverse complement strand
TTCTTCGAGCACAAGAAGAGCTACCGCCGCTGGAAGGGCGAGGTGCCGGACGGCGACTACACGGTGCCGCTGTCGCAGGCCGACGTCAAGCGCGAGGGGAAGCACATTTCGGTCATCACCTACGGCATCGGCGTCCACTACGCGCTCGAGGCGGCCGAGCGGATCGACCGCGAGGGCGTCTCGGTGGAGGTGGTCGACCTGCGGACGCTGGCGCCGATGGACAAGGCGACGATCGGCCGCTCGATTTCGAAGATGAACAAAGTCTTGATCGTCCACGAGGACAACAAGACCGGCGGGGTCGGCGCGGAGATCGCCGCGACGATCGCCGAGGAGTACTTCGAGCAGCTCGATGGCCCGATCCTGCGCGTCGCGGCGGCCGACGCCCATCTTCCGTATGCGCCGAGTCTCGAGGAGGCGATCATCCCGAACGTCGACGACGTGCTGGACGCCCTCCGCCGGCTCGCAGCCTACTGATCGTTTCGAGGAGCGTATGACGACCTCCATCTCGATGCCGCAGCTCGGCGAGTCGGTCGCCGAAGGGACGATCGGCAGGTGGCTCAAGGCGCCTGGCGAGCGCGTCGAGCGCGACGAGCCGATCGTCGAGGTGATCACGGATAAGGTGAACGCCGAGATACCGTCGCCGGTCGCAGGCGTGCTCGAGCGGATCGTCGTGCCCGAGGGCGAGACGGTGTCGGTCGGCGCGGAGATCGCCGTCATCGGCGACGGCTCGGCCGCGGCGGGTGAGCCTGCCGAGAGCGCCCCAACCGGCGCGGGGGCTGGCGCGACTGCCCCAGGCGGACCGACGGGCGCCGGCGCCCCTTCGGTCGAGAACGTGCCGTCTGAGGAGGCGAGTCCGGCGCTCGTCGCCGAGATCGCGGCCTCGGGCACTGGCAGCCAGGCGGCCGAGAGCTCGCTCTCGCTGCTCCGAGATGAGGCCGCGCCGGGTGGGCAGGCGCCGACGCAGGTCTCGCCTACGGTGACCCCAAGCCGGCCGAACCTACCGGGCACGAACGGGGCGCCGAAGCGCGCGTCGCCGTTCGTCCGCTCGCTCGCCCGCAAGTACGGCATCGACCTGGGGAGGGTGACGGGTACCGGGCTCGGCGGCCGGGTCACGAAGGACGATATCCTCCAGTTCATCGAACGCGCGGGGGCCACGCCAGTCGCCGAGCAACCGGCCGCGGCCACCGCGGCTCCCACCGCTGCTCCGTCGGCGCCGACCGCTCCACCGGTGGTGGCACCCTCCGCCCCGGCAGCGCCCCCGATTTCTCCACGGCCGTCCGCTTCACCGCCGTCCGCGCCGGCGCCAACGGCCCAGCCGGCCGCGCCCGCCGCGAGCCAGCCGCTCGGCGCCGACGAGGAGCTGGTCCCGCTCCTGCCGATGCGGCGCGCCATCGCCGAGCACATGGTCCGCAGCGTCCAGACCTCGCCCCACGCCTGGAGCATGGTCGAGATCGACGTCACGAGGCTGGTCAAACTGCGGGCGAGTCTCGTGGAGCGCTGGAAGGCGCGCGAGGGCTTCGAGCTGACCTACCTGCCGTTCTTCGTCAAGGCGGTCGTCGAGGCGCTCCGCGAGAACCCGATCCTCAATGCCCGTTGGAGCGACCAGGGCGCGGTCCTGAAGAAGCGGATCAACATCGGCATCGCCGTGGCAATTGACAACGGGCTGGTCGTGCCGGTCATCCGCGACGCTGACCAGAAGAGCATCTCGGGTATCGCCCGCGAGATCCGCGAGCTGGCGACCCGGGCGCGCGGCGGTCGACTGACGATGGACGACCTCCAGGGCGGGACGTTCACGGTTAACAACACGGGCGCCCTCGGCTCGATCGCCTCCGGGCCGATCATCAATCAGCCGCAGGCCGGCATCATCACCATGGAGGCGATCGTCAAGCGCCCGGTGGTGACGGACGACGACGCAATCGCCATCCGCAGCATGATGAACTCCTGCCTCTCATTCGATCACCGCGTCCTCGACGGCGCGGAGGTGCTCCGCTTCTTGCAGAGCGTCAAGCGGCGGATGGAGGGGTACGGCCCGGACACGACGATTTACTGAAGGAACGACCATGGCGCCCCTCCCGCTCCCGATCATCCCGCGGACCCAGCCGCTGTCGCCGTGTGCGCCGGCGCCGCGCGGAAACCGCCCGCCCTGGCTGAAGGTCAGGTTCCCGAACGGCGAGAACTATCACGAGCTGCGCACGCTGATGCGCGAGCAGAACCTCCACACGATCTGCGAGGAAGCGCTCTGCCCGAACATTGGCGAGTGCTGGGAGAACCGCACGGCCACCTTCCTGATCCTCGGCGATGTCTGCACCCGCAACTGCGGCTTCTGCTCGGTGACGACCGGGCGGCCGGTCGGGCTGGACCTCGAGGAGCCGGAGCGGCTGGTCAGCGCCGTCGAGAAGATCGGCCTGCGTCACATCGTCATCACATCCGTCACGCGGGACGACCTCCCGGATGGCGGCGCCGGCATCTTCGCCGAGACGATCTGCAAGCTCCACGAGCGGGTACCCGGCTGCGGCATCGAGGTGCTGATCCCCGACTTCCAGGGAAACTGGGACAACCTGGCGATCGTCATGGCGGCGCGCCCGGACATCCTGAACCACAACCTGGAGACGGTCCCGCGCCTCTATCGACGGGTCCGACCGAAGGCGATCTACGAGCAGTCGCTCGAGCTGCTGCGGCGCGCCAAGGACCTGGCTCCGGCGGCCGTCACGAAGTCCGGGTTGATGGTCGGGCTCGGAGAGACGCGCGAGGAGCTGGAGCAGGTGTTCGTCGACCTCCGCGCCCACGACGTCGACGTCCTGACCGTCGGCCAGTACCTCCGCCCGACGATGCAACACCTCCCGGTGGAACGGTACGTCACGCCCGAGGAGTTCGCCGAGCTCAAGGTCCTCGCCAAGCGCCTGGGCTTCGGTCACGTCGAGTCCGGACCGCTGGTTCGCAGCTCGTATCACGCGCACGAGCAGGTGCCCGCGGGCCGCTAAGCCGGCGGGGGTGAGGCGCCGCGGCCTCCTCTGTTAGAATGGGCGGGCATTTCGTCGAAGGGTGACGCAGGCTCCGAGGA
>JALYGH010000229.1 GCA_030777205.1 Chloroflexota bacterium | reverse complement strand
GGCCGAGGCCATCGCCGCGCTGCTGGACGCCGCCGGCATCCCCGCCCGGGCCGCCGAGGCGGTCGAGCCGCTGATCTGGGGCAAGCTGATCGCGAACGCGGCGATCAACCCGCTCGGCGCCCTGCTGCGCTGCCCCAACGGCGTGCTCGTCGAGCATCCATCCTCGGCCCCGCTGTTCGACGGGTTGGCGGCCGAGGCCGGCGCGGTGGCCCGCGCGCTCGGGGTCGACTTGCCGTTTGCCGACCCGGTCGAGCATGCCCGGAGCGTCGCTCGGGTGACGTACGCTAACCGCAACTCGATGCTCCAGGACGTCGAGGCGGGCCGCCGCACCGAAGTCGAGGCGATCAACGGCGCCGTCGCCCGTCTGGGCGGGGAGGTCGGCGTCCCGACCCCGCTCAACGCCACCCTCGCCGCTCTGGTCCGCGCCATCGAAGAAGGCTACGATGCGCGCCCGTCGGTCTGACGTTGCTGTCGGCAGGACGTTTCATGGTATGCTGGCATATCATGAAACGAACGACCGTCAAGCTCCCCGACGACCTTGACGCCCACCTCCGCCACGAAGCCGAACGGCGTGGTATGACCGTTTCGGCACTTACTCGCGAGGCGATCGAGACATTCCTCGGCCGGGGGCAGCGGCGGACGCTCCGGGCGGCGGGCACGGCGCGGAGTGGCCAGGACGATATTTCGGAGCGGATCGAGGAGATCCTGCGACAGGAGGTCAGAGCATAGCGCTCGTAGTGGACGCTGGACCGCTCTACGCATACGTCGACGCCAGTGACCGCCACCACGCTGTGTGCCTGGAACTGCTCGAGACCCATCCCGGCCCACTCATTGTGCCGCACCTCGTGATAACGGAGGTCGTGTACTTCATCGGGACGCGCCTGGGCGCGAGAGCCGAAGTGGAGTTCCTTGGCGACCTGGCGAGGGGTGCATTCCGGGTGGAGCCCGTCCGGACGGCTGACTGGGTTCGCATCGCCGAGCTGGTCTGGACGTATCGCGATCTCCCGCTCGGAACAGTCGACGCTTCGGTGGTTGCCACCGCGGAGCGGCTTGGCGTCACGGATATCGCCACGGTGGATCGCCGGCACTTCACGGTCGTACAGCCGGCCGGCATCGCGGCGTTCGATCTGCTCCCTCGGAGCCTTTAGACTCCATGGACTCCATCGTCTGGACGAAGCGGTCCGCCAGCTCCCGGTCGGTCGCGCCGGCCCGCGGCGGGCCGCGCAGGTCCCACCCGTCGATCGAGAAGAGGCAGGTCCGGAGCTGGCCGTCGGCGGTCAGACGAACGCGGTTGCAGATCGCGCAGAACGGCTCGCTGACCGGGTTGAATAACCCTGCCGACACGAGCGCGCTCGCGATCAGGGAAACTTCAATGACCAGCGAACGGCGGCCTCGTGACGCGCGGCATCGTGCTACGGTCTCTCCATAGCCTTCGCAAGCCACCCTCGCCTGACCGTCCACGGAGACGACTTGGTCAGGCGGATCTCATCGGGGAGAACCGAGCATGGCGTCCGACGCTCTCGACGTGCTCCTGAAGCTGCCGCCCGACGAGCGAGTCGAACTCGCGCTGGCGCACTGGGATTGTCTCGCCGAGGCCGACCGCGAAACAGGGTTCACCTTGTCAGCCGAGCAACGGGTGGAACTCGAGCGGCGAATGGTGGAGCACCTGGCCGCCCCCGGATGGTCGGTGCCCTGGGACGAGGTCGGCGGAAGCTCAAGGGCGACGCTTGACGCGGCGAATGCTGGCCGCGCCGCTGGCAATCGCGAAGTTAGGCGATTCGCGGCGTTGAGACGGTCCCAAGGCCGGAACGGCCCGGGTCAGCCGCCGATCTGCGACATGCTCCGCGAGGCGCGCCGGAACTGCTCGCCCTCGTTGATCTGGTGCTTCTTCTCCTTGTGGGCGACGGCCAGGGCGAAGATGTCCGCCAGCTCTTGGTCGGTCGCACCGGCGCGCAGCGGGCCGCGCAGGTCCCACTCGTCGATCGAGAAGAGGCAGGTTCGGAGCTGCCCGTCGGCCGTCAGGCGGATGCGGTTGCAGGTCGCGCAGAACGGCTCGCTGACCGGGTTGATGAACCCGATCTCGCCGACGCCGTCCGCGAACTTGTAGCGCCGCGACGTCGAGCTCGGCTCGGCGTCGACGGGCACGAGCGGCATGAAGTCGCGCTCGATGATCGCCTTGATCTCGGCGCCGGTCAGGACGCGGTCGCGCTCCCAGTTGCCGTCGGCGTCGAGCGGCATGAACTCAATCCAGCGCACGACATACCCAGTCTTGCGCGCCCAGTGGCAGAACGCGATGATCTCGTCCTCGCTGAAGTTCCGCATCCCGACCGCGTTCACCTTGATCGGTCGGACGCTCGGGTACTTCTCCAGCTCGGCCAGCCCGCGCAGCACGCGATCGAGGGCCGGGCGGCGCGTGATCCAGTGGAACTTGTCGTGGTCGAGCGTGTCGACGCTGACGTTGATCCGGGTCAGGCCCGCCTCGGCCAGCGGCCCGGACAGCCTGTCGAGCAGGAAGCCGTTGGTCGTCAGGCTCAGGCTCTTCAGGTCCGGGATCTGGGCCAGGTCGCGCACCAGGTCGGGCAATCCGTGACGCAGCGTCGGCTCGCCGCCGGTCAGGCGCAGCTCGCGGATTCCGAGCGCGACCGCGATCCGCGAGAGCCGCCCGATCTCCGGCAGCGTCAGCACACGGTCGTTCGCGAGCCACTTGAGGCCTTCTTCCGGCATGCAGTACGTGCACCGGAAGTTGCAGCGGTCGGTGACCGAGATGCGCATGTCCTCGATGAGCCGACCGAAGCTGTCGACGAGCGGCCCGCCCGACACGGCGGGCATGTTCAAGCCGCGGCTCGCCAGCGCCACAGAGGCGCGGAACCGCTCGGGGAGCCCCACCAGGTTGATCGGCGCGACCGTCACCAAAAACCTACCAAAGTACTCGGATTTCTACTTCGGAGTATACCACGGACCGCGACGTGGCGCGGCGCGCCAACCACTCCCCCTGCCCGACGCTGTCGGACGGGCGCAGCCGGATGGGCGAAGCCGGACGTGGCCAGTACCCACGTCCTCCTCCGCTGCAGGGGGCAGGGGGAGTGGTTCTACGTCCGCCCGGGGCCGTAGGGTAGCATACGAGCCGCGGACGACGCTGAGAGCACGGCGCATATCGACCGTCACAATCGTGCGCCGAGCGGGGGATGCCGATGGCCAGGGTGCTGCTGACGACGATGCAGGTCCAGTCGACCGAGGACGAGCTGCTGCGGCCGCTCGTCGATGCGGGGCACGAGCTGACGATGCTGCCGCAGGCCCGGGCGAACGACGCCGACACCTTGATCGGCGCGTTGGCCGGCGTCGAGGGCGTCATCGCCGGCACCGAGCCGTACACGGCTCGGATTTTCGAGGCGGCGCCCGACCTCAAGATCATCGCCCGCACCGGGGTCGGCTACGACGCGATCGACGTCGAGGCGGCTACCAGGCACGGCGTCGCGGTCGCCCCGACGCCGGGCGCGAACCACCACTCCGTCGCCGAGGCGGCCGTCGGGCTTATCGTCGCCGCGCTGCGCCGCTTCGCCTTCGCCGACCGCCAGATGCGCACGACCGGCTGGAACCCGCGGCCGTACGGCGTCGAGCTGCGCGGCAAGACCGTCGGCGTCGTCGGCACCGGGCTGATCGGCAAAGAGGTCGTGCGGCGGCTCCAGGGCTGGGACGTGACGATCCTCGTCTCGGACGTCGTCAAGGACGAGGCCTTCGCCCAACAGTACGGCGCCCGCTACGTCGAGCTGCCGGAGCTGTTCCGCGAGGCCGACGCGATCACGCTCCACGCCCCGCTCCTGCCATCCACCCGCCACATGGTGAACGAGCAGACCCTCCGCTCGATGAAGCCGACCGCTTACCTCGTCAACACGGCGCGCGGCCCGCTGGTCGACGAGCTGGCGCTGAGTCGCGCCCTTCGGGAAGGGTGGATCGCCGGCGCGGGCCTTGACGTCTTCGAGACCGAGCCGCTACCCCAGGACAGTCCGCTCAAGCAGCTCGACAACGTCACCCTCACCCAGCACATCGCCGGCGTCACATACGAGTCGATGCGGGCGATGACGGCGATGGCCGTCGAGAGCGTCGCCCGCGTCCTCCGCGGCGAGCCGCCGGTCGCTTGCGCCAACCCGGAGGCGCTGACGAAGTAGGCAGCAGGCAGTGGCCAGTGCCGGCGAAGCTCCTGCCACGGCTTGCGGCACGGCCCGCGGCATCGTGGAGGGTTGATCGGTTCGGCCCTGCCTCCAGG
>JALYGH010000228.1 GCA_030777205.1 Chloroflexota bacterium | reverse complement strand
GGCCGCGTGTCACCGTCTACGATTGCATGGATGAGCTTTCGGCGTTCAGGTTCGCGCCGCCGCTGCTCCGCGAGCGCGAGGCTCGCCTGTTCGAGCGGGCCGACCTGGTGTTCACGGGCGGCCACAGCCTGTACGAAGCGAAGCGACGACGGCACCCGTCGGTCTACCCGTTCCCGAGCAGCGTCGACGTCGCCCACTTCCGCCGGGCCCGCTCGGCGCAGCCCGACCCTGCCGACCAGGCGAGCGTACAGCACCCGCGCCTCGGCTTCTACGGCGTCATCGACGAGCGGCTGGACATCCAGCTCATCCGAAGTGTCGCGGAGGCGCGCCCGGACTGGCAGATCGTCCTGGTCGGCCCGGTCGCCAAGATCGACCGGGAGACGCTGCCACGCCTGCCCAACGTCCACTACCTCGGCGCCAAGCAGTACGACGAGTTGCCGGCGTACCTGGCCGGGTGGGACGTGGCGCTCCTGCCCTTCGCCTGCAACGAGGCGACCCGCTTCATCAGCCCGACCAAGACGCCGGAGTACCTGGCGGCCGGCCGCCCGGTCGTCTCGACCCCGATCCGCGACGTGGTGCGGCCGTACGGGGATCGGGGGCTCGCGCGGATCGCGGCGACGGCACCCGAGTTCGTGGCGGCCGTCGAGCAGGCGCTGGTCGAGGATGGTGCAGCGCGGCTCGCGAAGGCGGATCCGTTCCTGGCCGAGATGTCCTGGGACCGCACCTGGCAGCAGATGTGGCGGCATGTGGAGTCAGTCCTCGCGGCCCGCGAAATTCTGGCCGAAGCTTCGGCTGCCGAGCGCGCCGGAGCACCTTCGGCCATCCCAAGCGGCGCTGGGAGCACCGGGCGCGGGGCACCGACGACGCTGGCCGGCGAGGGCGGCGGGATCACGAGCTGAGGGGAGGCCGATCGTGTTCGACTTCATGATCGTGGGCGCCGGCTTCGCGGGCAGCGTGCTGGCCGAGCGGCTCGCCAGTCAGCTTGACAAGAAGGTGCTGATCGTCGATCGCCGCAACCACGTCGGCGGCAACGCCTACGACCACCACGACGACGATGGCCTGCTCGTCCACAAGTACGGCCCGCACATCTTCCACACCAACTCGCGCGACGTGTTCGAGTACCTCTCCCAGTTCACGGAGTGGCGGCCCTACCAGCACCGCGTCCGCGCCTGGGTCGATGGGCAGCTCGTGCCGATCCCGATCAACCTCGACACGATCAACCAGCTTTACGGCACCCGCCTGACGTCGTTCCAGCTCGAGGAGTTCTTCGCGTCGGTCGCCGAGTCGCGCGACCAGATCAAGACCTCGGAAGACGTGGTGGTGAGCCGCGTCGGGCGCGAGCTGTACGAGAAGTTCTTCCGCAACTACACTCGCAAGCAGTGGGGCCTTGACCCGTCGGAGCTCGACGCGGCCGTCACCTCGCGGGTCCCGGTGCGGACGAACCGCGACGACCGCTACTTCACCGACACCTACCAGGTCATGCCGCTCCGCGGCTTCACCCGGATGTTCGAGCGCATGCTCGACCACTCGAACATCAAGATCATGCTCAACACGGACTATCGCGAGATCGAGCCGGTCATCCCCTATCGCGAGATGGTCTACACGGGGCCCGTCGACGAGTACTTCGACTTCTGCTTCGGCAAGCTGCCATACCGGTCGCTGGAGTTCCGCTTCGAGACTCGCGACGTCCCGTCCGTGCAGCCGGTGGCCGTGGTGAACTACCCGAACGACTACCCGTACACCCGCGTCACCGAGTTCAAGCACCTCACCGGCCAGGACCATACCAAGTCGAGCCTGGTGTACGAGTACCCGCGGGCCGAGGGCGACCCATACTACCCGGTGCCCCGACCGGAGAACGCCGAGCTCTACAAGCGGTACAAGGCGCTCGCCGACGCGACCCCGAACGTCCACTTCGTCGGCCGATTGGCGACGTACAAGTACTACAACATGGACCAGGTCGTGGCGCAGGCGCTCGCGACGTTCGAGCGGATGACCGGCGCCCGCCGGCTACCGCCGGTGGTAAGGGAGTCCGAGCATACCGCCGCGGTCCCGCCTCCGGCGCCGACAGGCGGGCATGCGAACGGTGTCGGCAGTGAGACGCCCGCCCCCCTGGAAGCGGCCACCAAGGCGCCCGCGAACGGAGCCGTGGCCGGCGCCGGCGAGTGACGGTGCTCGGGGATCGCCTCGAGCACCTGGGGTGTGCTCGCGAGGGCCGGCTCCGCTGGCTGGTCGAGGTGTGGGATGGCGCGCGGCGGCCGCACGCGGCCGGCTGCGGCGTCGGATCCTCGACGGGCCGGGCTGGTGGCGTCGCTCCGTGTGGCGGGCCCACGGCTTCGCGGTGCGCGACGATGGGAGCGTCGAATCCGTTCGGGAGGACGTGCCGATGAGCGGCTTCCAGAGATCCGAACGACCACTCGCGATTAACGGGGCGACCGGCACCCTCGGCCGGGCCTTCGCGCGGATCTGCGAGGTTCGCGCCATCCCGTACCGTCTCCTGCGCCGCCAGGACATGGACATCGCCGAACTGGACTCCGTCGCCCGACTGCTCGACGCGGTGCGGCCCTGGGCCGTCGTCAACACGGCCGGCTTCGTGCGCGTGGACGACGCCGAACGCGAGCGGGATGCGTGCTTCCGCGAGAACGCGCGCGGACCGGCCGTCCTTGCCGAGGCGTGCGCATCGCGCGGGGTCCGGCTCGTCACCTTCTCGTCCGACCTCGTCTTCGACGGGACGAAGGGCGCGCCGTACGTCGAGCAGGACGTCCCGAACCCGCTCAACGTCTACGGCGCGAGCAAGGCGGAGGCGGAGCGCCGGGTGCTCGCGGCGCTCCCGTCCGCGCTCGTGCTCCGCACGAGCGCCTTCTTCGGGCCGTGGGACGCGCACAACTTCGCGACGCTCTCCCTGCGAGCGCTCGCCGCCGGCCGGCCGTTCGTCGCGGCCTCCGACGGGCGGGTCTCGCCAACCTACGTGCCGGACCTCGTCCACGCCGCCCTCGATCTGCTGATCGCCGGCGAGGGCGGCCTCTGGCACCTCGCGAACGACGGGTCGGTCACCTGGGCCGAGCTGGCGGCCGCGGTGGCGCGGCTGGCGCGGCTCGACGCGGCCCTCGTCCAGGCCGTCCCGACGGACGACCTGAACCTGCCCGCCCGGCGGCCGCGCGACACGACGCTTGCCAGCGGGCGCGGAAATCTCCTGCCGTCGCTGGCCGATGCGCTAGAACGTTACCTCCGCGACTCCGAGGATCGGTGGCACGAGCGCGCGGCGGCATCGGCCGGCGCGGCCACTCCACCGACTTGATCACGACGAGGCTGCCCCATCGTGGCATTCGACAGCGGCCGGTTCGTCCACGCCTATCCGCGCCCCCAGCTCCGGCGCACCGCCTGGGCTTCGCTGAACGGATTCTGGGACTTCGCGTTCGGGGAAGATGCCTGGAATGCCCCCCACGAGGTCCGCTGGGGCCGCAAGATCCGCGTCCCGTTTGCCCCGGAGTCGCCGGCGAGCGGGATCGGGGATACCGGGTTCCATCCGTTTTGCTGGTATCGTCGGACGTTCCGTGCGCCGACGCTACAGCCGCACGAGCGGCTTTTGGTGCACTTCGGCGCCGTCGACTATGCGGCGACGGTCTGGGTCAACGGCGACGTCGCGGTCCGGCACACGGGCGGGTACACCCCGTTCACTGCCGACATCACGCCGTTCCTCGCGGACGGGGACGAGCAGGAGATCGTCGTCCTCGCCGGCGACGACCCGGCCGACTTGGAGAAGCCGCGCGGTAAGCAAGACTGGCAGCGCGAGCCGCACGCGATCTGGTACCCCCGCACGTCGGGGATCTGGCAGACTGTCTGGCTGGAGCGCGCGTCGGCCACGCGCATCGCCAACTTGCGCTGGACGTCGAACCTCGAACGCTGGGAGATCGGGCTCGAGGCGTTCGTCGCCGGTGCCTCGCGCGAGGGGCTGCGCCTGAAGGTCCGCCTCTCGGTCGGGAGCACCGTCCTCGCCGACGATACCTACACGGTCGTCAACGGCGAGGTCCACCGCCGCATCGCCCTCTCCGACCCCGGCGTCGACGACTTCCGCAATGAGCTGCTCTGGAGCCCGATGTGCCCGACGCTGATCGACGCGCGCGTCGAGCTGTGGGGGCGGCGCGGCGAGCTGTTGGACGCCGTCGACTCCTACACCGCGTTGCGCGCGGTGGCCGTCCAGGGCGACCAGTTCCTCCTGAACGGGCGGCCGTACCGCCCGCGGCTGGCGCTGGACCAGGGCTACTGGCCGGAGAGCGGGCTGACCCCGCCGAGCGACGAGGCCCTGCGCCGCGACGTGACGCTGGCCAAGGCGATGGGCTTCAACGGCGTCCGCAAGCACCAGAAGATCGAGGACCCGCGCTACCTGTACTGGGCCGACGCGCTCGGGCTGATGGTCTGGGGCGAGATGCCGAGCGCCTACCGCTTCACTGAGCGGTCCGTCGAGCGCGTGACCCGCGAGTGGATGGAGGTGCTCAGACGCGACGTCAGCCACCCGTGCATCGTCGCCTGGGTGCCGTTCAACGAATCGTGGGGCGTCCCCGACCTGCCGGCAATCGCCGCCCAGCGCCACTACGTCCAGGCCCTCTACCACCTGACCCACACGATCGACCCGGACCGGCCGGTGATCGGGAACGACGGCTGGGAGAGCGTCGCGACCGACATCCTGGCCATCCATGACTACGACGATGACCTGGACCGCCTGGCGCGGCGCTACGCCTCCGAGGAAGTCCTGCCGAACCTGTTCAGGCGCGAGCGGCCCGGCGGCCGTCGGCTGACGGTCGAGGGGTACATCCCCGGCGACCGGCCGATCATGCTGACGGAGTTCGGCGGGATCGCCTACGCGAAGGACGAGTCGTCCACCTGGGGCTACACGCGGGTCCACAGCCCGGAAGAGCTGGCCGATCACTACCGGCGCCTGCTCGAGGTCGTGCGGTCGCTGCCGCTCCTCGCGGGGTTCTGCTATACCCAGCTCACCGACACGTACCAGGAAGCGAACGGCTTGCTGTATTTCGACCGGACGCCGAAAGTACCGCTGGACAAGATCCGGCATGCCACCCGCGGCGACGGGCGCGACGAGCGCTTCGGACCGGACTGCCGCGACGGCAACCCGGCCGCGATCGAGCGGTCCGAGGCATCGCACGCCGGGCCGCCGCCCGAGTCCTGGGCCGAGGCGACGACGTGAGCGCCGCCCCGGCATTCCAGGCCATATATGGCCGGGCGCCGACCCACCGGGCCGACGCGCCCGGGCGGGTCAACCTGATCGGCGAGCACACCGACTACAACGGCGGCTTCGTGCTGCCGATCGCGATCCCCCAGCGGACGCAGGTGGAGCTGGCGCGGCGGGACGACGAACTGGTCCGGGCGACCAGCCACGAGCTGGAGCCGGGCCGGGTCCGCGAGTACCGGCTCGGCGCCGAGCGGCCGGCCGGTGACTGGCTGGATTATCTCCAGGGCGTCACCGCGATCCTGCGCGGCGAGGGGCACGGGCTGGGCGGCTTCGAGGCCCGGATAGAGTCGGACGTGCCGCTCGGCAGTGGGCTCGCCTCGAGCGCCGCCCTGGAGGTCGCGCTGCTGCGGGTGTTGCGGGACGCAGCCGGCCTGGCGATCGACGACGTGACGCTGGCCCGGCTCGGCCAGCGGGTCGAGAACGAGTTCGTCGGGGCGCGGGTCGGGATCATGGACCAGCTCGCGGCCAGCCTGGCGGACCAGCGCCGGGCGCTGTTCGTCGACACGCGCTCGCTCGCCTACGAGCGCGTGCCGCTGCCACCTGACGTCGAGCTGGTCGTGATCAACTCCGGCGTGTCGCACAGCAACGTGAGCGGCGAGTACAACACCCGCCGGGCCGAGTGCGAGGCGGCCTGCCGGGTGCTCGGCGTGGCCGAGCTGCGCGACGTGGTGCCGGCCGACCTGCCGCGCGTCGAGGCGCTGCCGGAGCCGCTGAACCGCCGCGCCCGCCACGTCGTCACCGAAAACGCGCGCGTGCTCGACGCTGTGGCCGCGATGCGGACCGGCGACGCCGAGCGGCTCGGCCGCTTGTTCTACGCCTCGCACGCCTCGATGCGCGACGACTACGAGGTGTCGATCCCGGAGATCGACCTGCTCGTCGACCTGGCACGGGCCGACCCCGACGTCGTCGGCGCGCGCCTGACCGGCGGCGGCTTCGGCGGATCGGTCGTGATCCTCGCGGGGGCGGGAACGGGGCGGCGCGTCGGAGCCGAGGTCGCCCGCGCGTACGCGGAGCGATCGGGGCGCGACCCGGCCGTGCTCGTTCCGATGCCCACGGAGGCCCCCTGATACGACGCCGTCGCGCTGGCGAGCAGCGGCAAGGC
>JALYGH010000227.1 GCA_030777205.1 Chloroflexota bacterium | reverse complement strand
GCCGGGGCGTGGGCACGCTCCGGCCCCGCAGTCGCCGAACTTCCGGGAGCGGGCTGGGCTGTCGCGGAGCCACCGCCCGCTCGCTACGTCGCCTCCGTGACAGCCGGCCTACGCGCGGGCCTGGCGGATCGCCGTCGCGAACGCTCGCGCGCCCTCGTAGCACTTCTCGGGGGACTCGTAGCTGAAGGCGAGGCGCGCGAAGCCGTCGCCGCCGCCGTTCGGGAAGAAGGCCGTGCCCGGACGGTACTCTACCCGCGCCTCGGCGGCGTGGCGCGCCAGCTCGCGGCTGTCCGTGCCCGAAGGCAGCTTGATCCAGATGAAGAAGCCGCCCTCCGGCCGGCTGATCTCGGCGTCCGTATCGCCCAGCACTTCGTCGAGTCCGCGGAGCATCGCGTCCCGCTTGGCACGGTAGACGTCGACCAGCAGCGCCACGTGATCGGCCAGGTGGTCGCGCAAGTAGTACGTCGCGACCCGCGACATGTACGGGTTCACGCCGCCGCCGAAAAGGAAGCCCTGGAACGCCGGGATCATCTCGGACGGGGCGCACAGCCAACCGAGACGCACGCCCGCCCCAAGGATCTTCGAGAACGTGCCGGCGCGGATCACCCGCCCGGACCCATCCAGCGCGAAGAGCGACGGTAGCTCCTTCCCTTCGAAGCGGAGCTCGCCGTAGGCGTCGTCCTCCAGGATGAGCGTGTCGTACTCGTCGGCCAGCGCGACCAGCTCCTGCCGACGGCGCAGCGACATCGTCGGCCCGGCCGGGTTCTGGAAGTTGACGATGGTATAGATCAGCTTGCAGCGGCGGCCGCCCCGTCGCAGGGACTCCAGCCGATCGCGGAGCTGGGCCGTGTCCAGGCCCTCGGCGTCGACCGGGACGTCGAGGATCTCGGCGCCGTGGCGGCGGATCGTGCTCAGCGTGCCGGAGAAGGTCGGCGCCTCGCAGACGATCGGGTCGCCGATGTCGACGAACGCGCTGAAGGCGAGCGAGAGGGCGTGCCCGGAGCCGTTGGCGACGATGATGTTCTCCGGACCGACGTCGAGGCCCTCAAACATGGCGTACTTGCGACAGATCAGCTCGCGGAGCCCGAGGTAGCCCTCGACGGCCCCGTACGACATGGCGTCGGCACCCTCCGCGCGGAGCATCCGGGCCGTCGCGTCGAGCATGCCGTCGAGCGGGAACGAGGCCGGATCGGGCTGACCGCCGCCGAACTCGTAGAGCGCCGCCTCGACGAGTCGCCTCGACGGTGCCCGCCCGGTCCAACCAATCCGTGCCCGCGACGCGAGCAGCTCATCCCAGCGGGCCGGGGCCACGGTCGCCATCGATCCACCTCCAACCATCGATCGGCGCCCGCGCCATCGGGCGGGGGCCGGCTGGTCGGCATTGTAGCCTCGGGCTGGTGGTCATGGCGTCGGGAGCTACGGGCCGACGACCACCAGCTGGTCTTCCGCCAGCCCGCTGATGATCTCCGCCTGGCCATTGGCCACGATCCCGACTTCCACGTCGGCTTCCGTCCGATCCGGTCCATCCTGGACCTCGACGAAGCGGCGCGCGCCGGCCGAGCGGATCGCCCGCTGCGGCACGAGCAGCACGTCGTCCTTCTCACGGACCGTGAGGCCGATCTGGGCAGGCGTTCCGAGCGGTGGCACCGGGTTGGGCCAGATCGCGTCGAACTGGATTACCCGGCCGATCCCACCGTCGCCTTCCATGACCGAGTCGACGGTTGCCTCAATCGCGCCGGCGAACCCGTCCTCGAAGTGCGCCACCGCCCACTGCCCGAACGAGAGTCGGTTGGCGTCGCGCTCGGCGATGTCGGCTCGCAGGACCGGGGCGCCCTGGCGGGCGAGGATGACGATCGGACGCTCCGCCTCGAACCGGTCGCCCGGGCGGACCTTGATGCCGGAGACGGTGCCGGCGAACGGGGCCCGCAGGCGCGCCGCGGCAAGCTGCTGCTCGAGCATCGCTACCTGCGCGCGATCCTGGGCAATGCTTCGCTCGATCACCTGGAGGTCGAATGCGCTGCTCTCGTCGTCTTCGGCCACATCTTGTTCGACGTCGGCACGGGCGCGCTCCACGACCTGCTGGGCGAGTGCCAGTCGCTCCTCGGCGTCTCGCAGCTCCGCCCGGGTGGGGCGTGCGTTGAGGTCGTCGAGCTGCTGCTGCGCGAAGAGGAGCGACGCCTGGGCCCGCTGGACCGCCGTGACCAGCCGCGCCGCGGTCTCCTCCGACGGGCCGGTCCGCAGCGACTCGAAGCGAGCATCGGCGGCCTCGGCCGCCAGGCGGGCCGCCTGGACGGCGTTCTGAGCCTGATCGACGACGAGTTGTGGCGGCGTGGCCCTGGCCCGGTCTAGCCGCTCGCGGGCCTGATCGACGGCCTGGCGAGCGGCGAGCAGCGACTGTTGTGCCGCCTGGACCTCCGCCTCCGGTGGCCCGGTCCGCAGGCGATCGAGCCGCTCCCGAGCTGCCTCCAGCGCGGCCTGAGCGTTCGCGACCGCTGTCAATTGGCGCTCCGTCGATCGCTCCGCCTGGGCGGCGCGCAGGGCGGCCTCGGCGCGGCGGACCTCGCGCTCGGCATTGGCGAGCTGCTTCGGGTCCGACTGAGTCAAGCGGGCGAGGTCAGCCGTGGCGCGGGCGTGCGCCGTCTGGGCACCCTGCAGCTCGCGCTCGGCTGCGCGAACCGCTTCGGGATCCGGCTCGCCGACCCTGACGAGATCCTGCTCGGCCTTCTGGAGGGCCAGCCGAGCCGCGGCGGCCTGCTGTTCGGCCTGACGGATCTCGAGCTCGCTCGGCTGAACGGCGCGCACGTACTCGGCCTCGGCACGCTCGAGCGCGGCGGTGGCGTTCCAGACCGCCGTCTCGGCGGCATGGCGCTCGGCCGGCGTGGGGCCGGCCTTGATCCGGTCGTAGTCGGCCTGGGCACGCCGAAGCGCAGACTCGGCGCTGACGACCGCCTCTTCGCGGCGCACGGCCTCGGTCGCCCGGCGGCGCTCGGCCTCGCGCTGCTGGGCTTCGGCGGCCTGCTGGGCTTGCTCGTAGCGGAGGGAGCTGAGCTCGAGACGACCGCGCGCGGCGATGAGGTCCCGTTCGATGAGCGAGACGTCGGCCTCGACGAGCACCTGGCCCTCCTCGACGAGGTCCCCGGGCTTGACGGCGACGGTCTCGATCCGACCCGGTTCGGCGAAGCCGATCGATACCTCGTCGGTGGCGGCGACGCGGCCGTTCAGGGAGATCTGCTCGACGATGGTCCCGCGCCGGACGGGAACGACCTGGCGGCCGGCCACGCCCGGCGCGGCCATCGGAGGGGCAGACACCTGGCCGGCGGTCGCTCGGCGAGACCCGAGTTCCGCCTGTTCGACCGAAGCGCCACTCCGCGATTGCATCATGATGAGTACCGCGAGCACCGCGCCCACGGCGATCAGAAGCACCGGGACGCCCACCAGCACGCCGATACGCGGCCCGTTGGACATTTCAGCTCACCTTCCTGGCCTCCATCAGCCGACGCTCGCAGCCCGACAACCCCCGGTGTCGTCGTGATGACATTGGCCGATTCTAAACCTCGCTCACCACTCATTCTTCCGACGGAGCGTCACGGATGCGGATCGATGTATGAAACTCAACCCCGTCGGCCGAGCGGTCGTGCGAGTCGACCGGCGACCGGCCCGGGATTCTGACGCCCGTTCCGCGGCGCTCTTATAGCACTCGCGGGCCAGGGCGCACTGGGCGGAACACCGGCGGAAATAGAGCAACGTCTCCTCACCGGAGACCCGTACCTCGTGGCGAGGGTCGACCTGTGGCCGAATGAGAGGCCGCTGACGCGACACCTTTCTCGATGGGGATGGCCGGGCGAGTCGCTCCCCGCCCCGCCTGCTCAGGCCATCAGGCCGCTGAGCAGCGCGGCCGGCGCCGCGACGAGGCACGTCAGCAGGAGCACCGCGAGCCACCCGATGATGGCCGTGATCACCGCTTGACCGGTACTGAGGTCCAGTCCCTGGCGAATGGCGATGATGCCCGCGACGAGCGCCCAGATCGACCCGATGAACGCGGCCAGCCCACCAACGAACGGGATGAAGGCCAGAATGCCGAGGACGTTCGGGGTATAGGCAAACCCGATCGTTCGGAGCATCTCGCCGGGGGTCGCGACCCCTTTGAACACGCTCGTGCCGATCCAGTACGTGACGTATGACCACACGATCCAGCCGATGAACGCCGCGACGAGTCCGAGCACGACCCCGAGGACCGCCGCGCCGGGACCACCGGCCTCCGGCGCATTCAGGACGCGCACCGCGGAGCCGATTGCCTGGCACACCGCCACGATGGCGACGACGGTCGCCGCCTGGCCGGTGGCGTTCTGGTCGTGTTCGACCTCTTCGTAGAGGTTCGAGTCGAGCCGGGCCGCCCGTATCATCCGGTCGAACAGCATGCAGGTCCCCCTTCACCTCGGCGTAGCACCGAGCGGGACCAGTGTACCCGGTTCTCGGCCGCTTGTCTGCCCCATCGGCTCGCCAGCCGGTGGGAAAGGGGATCAGCGGCGATTGATGGTCTTGGCGGCCTGCTCGCTCGCCTCGTTAATTTGCTGGCGCAGGCGCTGGATCTGCTCGCCGAGGTGCTGTCCGGCCTGCCCGAGCGCCCCCTCGCGCTCCAAGTCGGCCTGGCGCGAGAGCAAGTCCTGCAGCTCCTTCTTGGCGGCTTCGATCCGCTTGGTGAGCTGGAGCGACTCCAGCTCCTTCTCCGCTTTTGCACGCACGAGCTTCAAGTCGCGGAGCGCGGACTCCGCCTGGACGATCCGCTGCTGGACTTCGCTCATCACGCCGAGCGTCCCATCCAGCGGAGCATCACCGTGGACGCTGTATTCGATCGCCCGGCGGAGCTGATCGCGGAACTGCCGCTGCATCGCGCCGTACTGCTCCTCCTTGGCCGTCACGTCGGCGAGGAGCAGCCGCAGCTTGGCAATCGTGACGTCGATCTTCTGCACCGTGCCTGCCTCCGTCAGGACCTGCCGATGTGCCGGTACGTACCCGACCTTGCCTCCAAGTATCTGCGCTACGCGGTATGCGGAGTCAATGTTCGCCGGTCCTGCCGTCGATCAGACCGGGCGACGGGTGCGTCAGGCGGGCCCGACCGCCGCCGCGATCGACCGCGAGAGGGCATCGACCTCGAACCGGAACACGCGGCGTCGAGGGCACGGGCGCAGTCCGTCACGAGAACGAGACGGTAGCCCTCGGTACGAGCAGGGCGATCCGCATGTGGCCGATCGCCGCATCGACTTTGATCAGGCGCACGGCCCACCGTCTCGCGCCGTTGGTCCGGTCGCCGCTCACGCCCCACGAGCCCCCTACGCCGGGTATCGCCGCCGACGTGGGCCGGTCTGCCCGGCCATGCTACGGGCCGGGTCGGCTACCGTCAACCGAATCCGAGCGCGGCTCGCGGGCGGAGACATCGCAGGCTCGTGGCGCTACGTCCGGACCGAATCGGCCGGGGACGTGGCCCCTCCGGCCCACCAGCTTCGCCCGCAATTCCGCGGCGGTGTCCGGAAGTGTTCGATACGTGAGGTCGGCGGTATCATTGCGGTGGCCGCGCGTTTTCCCCGGCGGCCGACTCTCCTCGTTCCACCCCGCGGTCCATGGCGCACGAGCGGCCCGCACCCCCGCGAGGCCGGTCAGGCGCTCGCATCTGAGGCTCGCTCCCCAGGAGAACCACGATGCTTTTCCCTGCGCGGAACTTCCGATCGCTGGTGAGGGGCTCGGCGCGGGCATTGACCGCCCGCGCACCTCTCCTCGTCGGCACCCTGCTGCTGGTCATGGCCTGTGCGCCGGCGTCGGCCCCCGCCGCGCCGACATCGGCGCCCGCGGCCGGGCCGGCACCAACCGCTGCGCCCCAGGTGCGCACCGACGCTCCGGTCCGAGTCAAGGTGGGCCAGGTGCCGGCCCTCCTCTCCGCGCCGCTGTTCATCGCGCAGGAGAAGGGCTACTTCCGGGAAGCCGGCCTCGAGGTCGAGCTCGTGGACATCTGGCAGGCGAGCGACATGCTGACCGGGCTTGCCTCTGGAGACATCCAGATCGGCACCGGCGGCATCGGTCCGGCCCTGATGAACGCCGTCGGCCGCGGGCTGGACATCCGCATCGTCGCCCCGCTCCACACTGAGCGGCCGCCGGTGGCGACGCCGCTCGTCGTCCGCAAGGCGCTCTGGGACAGCGGCGAGGTCCGCTCGGTGGCCGACCTGCGCGGCCGGCGGGTGTCGCTCAACTCGAAGGCGTCGGCGACCGAGTACTGGCTGCACGCGTCGCTGGCGACCGGCGGCCTGACGCCGGACGACGTCGACGTGCAGGTCCTCTCGTTCCCGGACGCCGTCGTGGCGATGGCGAATGGCGCCCTGGACGCCGGGCTCGTCGGCGAGCCGGTCGCGACCCTCGCCGAGCGCGACGGCACGATCGTCCGCCTGGCCGAGGACTTCGTTGACGACTTCCAGGTGACCGCCGTCTACTACACCGGCGCCTTCGCCGACTCGCAGCGGGCGGCCGGCGAGGCATTCCTGGCCGCGTTCCTGCGCGCCGCTGGCGATCTGGAAGGCAGCGGCTACCGCTCGCCCGAGAACTTGGCAATCCTCGAGAAGTACACCAAAGTGCCGGCCGACGTCATCGCCGCCGGCCGCGTCCCGTACCACGATCCACAGGGACGCATCCACGTCGAGGACTTCCAGCAGCTCCACGATTTCTTCATGCAGCAGGGGGCGCTGACGCTCACCCAGCCGCTCGACATCTCGACGCTGGTCGACCCGTCGTTCGCCGAAGCGGCCCGGCGGATCGCGGCCACGCCGACGGCGGGTCGCTAGGTCCGGCCGCGACGGAGCGGAGTGAGCGCCGTGGCGCCCCGGGACGCGGCCCCACCGGCGACCGCGGGCGAGGCCATCCCCGGCCGGTCGCTGCCTGTGGCAGGCCTGGTCCAGGCCGCTCCGCGCCCGGGCGCGGCCCGCGTCTGGTTCCAGGCAATCCGACCCTGGTCCTTCGCGGCCAGCGTCGTCCCGGTCACCGTCGGTGCGGCCTGCGCCATCCTCGTCGGCCAGTTCTCGCTGCCGGCCTTCCTGCTGTGCCTGCTCGGCGGCGTCACGCTCCAGGCCGCCACCAACCTGGTCAACGACTACTACGACTGGCGGCAGGGCGCCGACCACTCCGGCTCGCTCGGCCCGAGTCGGGTGATCCAGCAAGGCTGGCTCTCGCCGCGGGCGGTGCTGCTCGGCGGCGTCGGGCTCTTCGTCCTCGCCGGGCTGTGCGGCTTCGTCCTCACGGCGATGGCCGGCTGGTCGATCCTCCTGCTCGGGCTGATCGGCGTGCCGCTGGCGTACGGGTACTCGGCGCCGCCGCTGAAGCTGGCCTACCGCGGCCTCGGCGAGCTGAACGTCTTCTTCCTGATGGGGCCGGTGATGGTGCTCGGCGGCGTGCTCGTCCACGGGGCGGCCGGCGCCGGTGTCGGTCTCGCGGCCTCGATCCCGGTCGGCTTCCTCGTCGCGTCGATCCTCCACGCCAACAACATCCGCGACCTCGACGACGACCGCCAGCTCGGCAAGCGGACGATCGCGACGCTCGTCGGGATGCGTTGGGCGAAGCGCGAGTT
>JALYGH010000226.1 GCA_030777205.1 Chloroflexota bacterium | reverse complement strand
TCCCGCGCCGCGACCAGATGCTCGAAGACGCCCGCGCCCGCACCCCGGCCGGTCGGATGGTCGAGCCGGAGGATCTGGCCCAGGCCGTCGCCTTCCTCTGCGGGCCCGGGGCGCAGATGATCCGGGGGCAGGTGCTCGTCGTCGACGGTGGCTACTCGCTGCCGATCTGACCCGCCCGCGCTCACCCGGCCTTGCCCCGAGAGTATCCGAAACTCGCCGATGATGGCTTGGATTCTAGGCGTGCTGGCGTCCGATGGGTCTTGCAGACGTACTGCCAGGCGCGACAAACTTGGGAAACGCGCCCGCCGGGCCGGCCGGTGACCCGGCACAGGATGAGCCGCCTCCCCAGCGGTGAGGCGGGCTCAGACGCTCGAGGAGCCCGAGCGGTCGGCGCTACGCGGCGCTCTCGGCAGCCTTCTCCTCGGCCGCCGATGCCACCGGCGTTGCCGCGTCGGCGGCGGCGATCTCGGCGGCCTCCTCGCGCTCGGCCTGGACCTCCCGGAAGCGGCTCCAGCCGCCCAGGTAGACCTCCAGCTTCCCGTCCTTCAGCTCGGCCACCGTCGTCGCGACTCGGTCGAGCAGGAAGCGGTCGTGCGACGAGAAGACGACCGCGCCCGGGTAGTTGTCGAGCGCCTTCTCCAGCTCGTCCTTCGACGGCACGTCGAGGTGGTTCGTCGGCTCGTCGAGCAGCAGGAGCTGGCGCGGCTGCAAGAGCAGCTTCGCCAGGCTCAGGCGGCTCTTCTCGCCGCCGGACAGGCCCGCGATCTTCTTGTGGACGTCGTCCTGCTTGAACAGGAACTTCGCCAGCGTGGCCCGAATGTTCTCCTCACCCCAGCCCGACGGCGCGTGCGCCAGCATCTCCTCCAGCACCGTCCGCGACTCGTCGAGGGTCTGGGCCTGGTCCTGGGCGAAGTAGCCGACCGTCACGTTCTGCCCGAACTTGATCGTGCCGCCGTCCGGCGTCTCGACGCCGGCGAGCAGCTTGAGCAATGTCGACTTGCCGGCGCCGGTCGGACCAACGAGCGCCACTCGCTCGCCGCTGTTCCCCCGCAGCGCGAGGCTGGCGATGAGCGTCCGCCCGGCGAAGCCCTTCGCAAGCCCCTGGACCTCGACCACCTGCTCCGGGCCCGGCTTGCCGGCCGCGAAGCGCACCGTGATCCGCGGGTCCGCCGCGCGCGGCTGCTCCAGTCGGACGAGCTTCTCGAGCGCCCGCTGGCGGCTGCGCACGACGGCCGCGCGGGCCGCGTTCGCGCGGAAGCGGTTAATGAAGTCCTGCTGGCGCTTGATCCACTTCTGCTGGCGCTCGTAGGCCGCGATCGCCTCCTTGCGCTTCCGCTCCTTCTCGGCCAGGAAGTAGCTGTAGTTGCCGCGGTAGTCGATACCCTTGCCGTCCTCGACCTCGATCGCCCGCGTCACCACCCGATCCAGGAAGTAGCGGTCGTGGGAGACGACGACGACCATCCCGGGGTACTCGGCCAGGTAGTCCTCGAGCCACTCCGTCGCCCGCAGGTCGAGGTGGTTCGTCGGCTCGTCGAGCAGGAGCAGGCCCGGCTTGCGGACGAGCATCTTGGCCAGCGCGATCCGCATCTGCCAGCCGCCCGAGAAGTGGGCGCAGAGCTTGTCGCGGTCCCCGGACTCGAAGCCGAGCCCGGCCAGCACCTTGGCCACCTCGGCCTCGACGCGGTAGCCGCCGAGCTGGTCGAAGCGGTCGAGCAGCTCGCCCTGCCGCTGGACGAGCTGGTCGAGCCGGTCCATGTCCTCGTAGGCCGTCGCCATCTCGGCCTCGACCGACGCCAGCTCGGCCTGCGTCTCGGTCAGCTCCGGGAACGCCGCGAGCATCTCGTCCCAGAGCGTGCGGTCGCTGGCGATGCCGGCGTCCTGGGGCAGGTACGAGACCTCGGTGCCCGGCTGCGTCTTGACGAAGCCGGAGTCGGCCGGCAGGCTGCCGGCGATGATTTTGAGCAGGGTCGACTTGCCGGCGCCGTTGACGCCGACCAGGGCGACCTTGTCCTTCGCCCCGATTTCGAAGCTGATGCCATCGAGGGCCTGGTGACCCCCGTACGCCTTTCGGATATCGTGCACGCGCAGCATGGGCGCCGCTCCCTTCGCTTCGTCTCGGGTGATCCGAGACCGTCAGCCGGCCGCGTAGGGCGGGGGCCGACTCGGCGCGCGACCGCACCGTGCGCGCGCTCCCGTGGACATTGTGTGGCGAGCGGCCGCCGTCCCGGGTCGCTCGCATTAGTAAGCCGCGCAAAGCCTGTGCCTCGCGCGGAGACGGCCGGCATCCCGCCGGCCGCCGAGGACGAGCCGTGGCTCGCCGAAGAAGTATACCAGAGAAGCGTTCGCGCCTCGGAGGCCAGAGGCCCCCTTGCAGGGCGGCCTACACCCCGAACAGCGCCGGCAGCGACGCCACGCTCGGAAGCAGGTGGGTGTGTGGCGTGGCGCCGAGCGTCTCGATGCCGTGCGCGCCGCTCAGCACGCCGATCACCCAACCGGCCCGGGCGTTCATCGCGGCCTCGAGGTCGAGCGGCGTGTCGCCGACGACCGCCACCCGACCGACGTCGTGGACGCCGAGGTCGATCATCGCCCGGTAGATCAGGTACGGCGCCGGGCGCCCGGCCGGCGCGTCGTCGCTCGCCAAGACCCGGTCGAACAGGTCCGTCCACCCGAGCCGTCGAACGAGCAGGTCGACCACGCCGCGATCGAAGCCGCTGGTCAGCGCCACTTTGACCCCGGCTCTCTTCAACGCGGTGATCGCCGCGCCGGCGCCGTCGACCTCGCGGACCTCGCCCGCCTCGTACTCGTGCCGCAGTGCCGCCTCGAAGCTCGCCAGCCCGGCCGACGCCACCTGCTCGGCCCGCTCGCCCTCATAGCGGCGGGCGGCAAGCTCGCGGAACACGCCGCGCTTGCTGGCGCCGCGCCGCCGGGCCAGGTCGTCTTCGGTGAACGGGATGTCCTGCTCGGCAAGCGCGAGGCGGTAGGCGACGAGGACCGCTCCCTCCTCTTTCATCATCGTGCCGGCGAAGTCGGTGACGAGCAGCTCTGGCAGCAACGTCCTACCCCCACGGTGAAGGTCTTGGGTCCACCGACTTCGGGACAAGCATGCCGTTCGAGATCGCGCGTCAGGAACGGGGCACCGACGGCCAGCCGTTGCTCAGACGGTCGTTGGCGGTCCTGAGTCGCGCGCCGAGCGACTTGAGCAGGGCCAGGGCCAGCTCCGGGCTGCGACTGACGAGCCGCACGATGTCGTAGCGGCCGATCGTCAGGGTCTCGGTGTCCTCGACGGCGAGCACCGTCGCCGAGCGCACCTCGCGATCGAAGATCGACAGCTCCCCGAAGAACTCGCCCGGACCGAGCGTGGCGAGGACAATGGGAGCCTCGGGGCCTCCGCGCACCACCTGGACCCGGCCGGATCGGATGACGTACATGGTGGAGCCGTACTCGCCCATGCGGATGATCGCCTCGCCGGCCTCGAACGTCTCAGTGTGGGCGACCTGGGCGAGCTCGCGAACGTGATGCGCGGGCACATCGCTGAAGTGCGGGATGCCCCGGAGCATGGCCTGGGCGCGTCTCCGCTCCTCGTCGTGCACGACCGGGTGCGTCGGGTCGGCGCGGAACGCGGGCGCGCCGCTCGCACGCCGGTCATCAGGTGCCGCTGACTCGGACATGGCCGTCGATCTCCTCGCGGGGTGGGCACCCTCGCCGTGACTCGGTTGGTCGCCGCGCCGGCCGCTCAGGCAACCGGGAACTCGATCACGCTGCGGGCGACCCCGCCGCGGCCGAGGCGATCGTAGGCGTCGTTGATCTGGTCCAGGCTGTACGTCGCCGAGATCATCTCCTTGACCTTCAGCTTGCCGGCCATGGTCAGGTCGATGAACCGCTGGAAGTCGAGGCGCGGCCGGGCCGAGCCGTACCAGCTCCCGAGCAGTCGCGTCTCCTTCTGGACAAACAGCAGCGGGTCGAACCTGGCCTGCTGGTGCTGCGGCGCCATCCCGACGATCACCGCCGTCCCGGCCTGCCGCGTCATCTCGATCGCCTGCTCGGCGGTGCGGGCGTTGCCGATCACCTCGAAGGCGTAGTCGACGCCGCCGCCGGTCAGCGCGCGGACCTGCTCGACCGCGTCGCCGCCGGACGCGTTCACCGTGTGGGTCGCGCCGAACTGCCTCGCGTACTCCAGCTTGTTGTCGAGCAGGTCGACGGCAATGATCTGGCTCGCGCTCACCAGCGTCGCGCCCTGGATCACGTTCAGCCCGACGCCGCCGCAGCCGATCACCGCGACCGTCGAGCCGGGCTCCACCTTCGCCGTGTTGATGACCGCCCCGACGCCGGTCGTGACCGCGCAACCGATCAGCGCCAGCACGTCCAGCGGCACGTCCTTGCTCACCGGCACGACCTGCTCGGCCGGCATCACGACATACTCGGCGAAGGAGCCCATCCGCCCGAGCACCCGCAGCTCCTCGCCGTCGCGGTGGACGCGCGCGGTCCCGTCGGGCATCTTGAAACGGTCGCCCTGGTACCCCTCGCACATGACGGAGCGGCCGATGATGCAAAGGCGGCAGCGCCCGCACCAGGGACGGAACGACAGCGCCGCGTGGTCGCCCGGCTTGATCCCGGTAACGCCCTCGCCGACTTCCTCGACGATCCCCGATGCTTCGTGGCCGAGGATCATCGGCACGCCGTACCGCCACTCGCCTTTCATGACGTGGTAGTCGGAGTGGCAGACGCCGGTCGCTGCGACGCGGACCTTGACCTCGCCGGCCTTCGGCGGGTCGATCCGGATCTCCTCGATGCTGAGGGGCGTCTGATAGTCGTTGAGGACGGCTGCCTTCATCGCGGTCATGGTGGTCCCTCTCTCGGATCGGCACGCCAACGGCTCGGTGCCCGCCCGACGACGGCGCCGGCAGGCCATCGTACAGTAGATGGTGCGTGCCCTGATTGGGCGGGAGGATAGCAGACCTCGATGACCGATCCCGCGCCAGGCGTCAAGCCCGGGTGCTACTCGGCCGCGTCCACCACGGCGGTCGCCTCGATCGTGATGCCGCCGCGCGCCTTCTGCGTGACGGTCACCTGGCAGGTGGCCGGTGCAAGGGCCGCGGCCACGTCGTTCGCGATCCGGGCCGCGAATGCCTCGGCGAAGATGCCCTCCTCGCGGAAGCTCTGGAGGTACAGCTTGAGCGACTTCGACTCGATGCAGCGCTCGCGCGGCACGTAGGCGATGCTGACGGTGTACCAGTCGGGCTGGCCGGTGACCGGGCAGAGGGCGGTCACTTCATCGCTGGTCAGCGTCACTTCCTGCACGCCGGCCGGGCAGGGGAACGCATCGAGTCCTCCGAATGCGCGCACGGCCTTGCCGAGCGCGCGGAACTGGTCGGGATTGACGGCCATTGATGTCCTCCTGCCCTTGAGGATAGCGACCGCTCAGCCAATGCCGCTCGGCGCGCGCCATCGGTCGCGGCCGTGTATCGTGTGGCGATGGCCCGCTGCGCCCCGTTCGTCTGGCGCGCGGCTGGCCGAACGCCCCATCTCGGTGAGGAAGCGCGATGACGACCACCCCGCTCCGCGTCGGCGTACTCGGGCTGAGCCACGATCACATCTGGAACAACCTCCCGCCGCGCCGTGACGGTGCCGTCGGGCGGCTCGTCGCCGTGGCCGAGGCGGACGCCGAGCTGCGCGGGCGGCTCGAGCGCGAGTACGGGGCCGTCGAGACGCACGACACGTTCGATGCGCTGCTCGAGCGGGGCGACCTCGACGCCGTCTTCGTCTACTCCGACAATTGGACGACGGCCGAGTGGGCGCGGCGGGCGCTCGAGCGCGGCCTGCCGACGATGCTCGAGAAGCCGATGGCGGCCGACCTTGCCGGCGCCGACGCCCTGTTGGCCGCCTCGCGCGAGCGCGGCGTCCCGCTGATGGTGAACTGGCCGACCGCCTGGCGCCCGGCCCTGATCCACGGCCTCGACCTGGTCCGCCGGGGCGCCGTCGGCGAGCCCTTTCAGGTTAGCCATCGCGGCGGCCACGTCGGCCCGATCGAGTACGGCTGCTCGCCCCAGTTCTGTGAGTGGCTGTACGATCCCCACCGCAACGGGGGCGGTGCGCTGATCGACTACTGCGGCTACGGCGCGCTGCTCTGCCGCTACCTGTTCGGCCGCCCCGAGAGCGTGACGGCGGTCGCTGGCCACCTGCGCAAGGAGGGGCTGCGCGCGGAGGACAACGCGATCGTCGTGCTGGGCTACCCGCGCGCGCTCGGGCTGCTCGAAGCGAGCTGGACGCAGGTCGGCGGGCAGCCGGCCTATGCCATGATCGTCTACGGCGACGCGGGCACGCTGCTCGTCCACCAGCCGAAGGCGACCCACGAGGGCGGGATCGCCAGCCCGGGCCGGGTCGAGCTGGTGACGCAAGACGGCAGCCGGTTGATCGAGCCCCCGACGCTGCCGGAGGACGCGGCCGACGGACCGACCTACTTCCTGACCCGCGTCCGCGACGGCCACCCGATCGCGGGCCTGGTCGCCCCGGACCTTGCCCGCGACGTCCAGGAGGTGCTCTCCGCTGCCCTCCGCTCGAGCTCCGAGGGCCGTCGCGTGCCCCTTCCCCTCAGCCCGGACGCCCCTCGCGGGCACAACTGAACGAGGCCGGTCGGATCGCTTGTACCTGCAGCGTTAGCGGGGCGCGGCGCTCGCGGCCGCGCGGCGGCGGCGCGGGGCGCGAAGGGCCTCGGTCGGGGCCATCGGCAGGAGCACGCGGGCGGGTGTGGCCGGCAGGCACAGCACCTCATTGGCGAGCTCCTCGGGCGTGGCAATCACGAAGCCGAGTCGGCGGTGGGCCTCGTGGAGGGCCGCCTCCACCTCGGCCGGGGTCTCGGCCCAGGCGAACACGAAGCCGAGGTAGCGGTCTCCCTCCGGCAGCGGCACGACCGGCTGGCCAAGCGGGATCGTGATCTCGATGTCTTCGATGCCGGGGACGGCCAGCGCCTCGTCCCGCCCGCGCACCTCGCGCAGCAGCCCCGGCCGGGGGATCGGCAGCATCATCGCGCCGGCGGCCATGCCCTCGCGCTCGAACGTCGGGACGTCCTGGCCGACGGCGTGGCGGAGGATGATCTCCTCCAGCGACATGCCGGTCCCGAAGCGCAGCACCGACGAGCAGAGCCCGCCGATTGAGCGGGCCGCGACCTCCAGCACCCAGGGGCCGCCCGGCCCGATCCGGAGCTCGGCGTGGATCGGGCCGTGGCGCAGCCCGAGCGCGGCCGCGGCGCGGGCCGTGGTGTCCGCGACGGCGTCCTGGACATCCTGCGGGAGCCGCGACGGGGTGACGTAGATCGTCTCCTCGAAGAACGGCCCATCGAGCGGATCTGGCTTGTCCCAGATCGTCAGGATGCGCAGGCTGCCCTTGTCGAGCAGGCCCTCCAGGGCGACCTCCGGGCCGGGCAGGAACGACTCGACGATGAGCTGCCGCTGGCCCTTCCGGTCGTCGCGCAGCATCCGGGCGATCCGCTCGAAGGCGTGGACGAACTCCTCGCGGTCGTTGGCACGGATCACGCCCCGGCTGGCCGCCTGAGCGACGGGCTTCAGGACGCAGGGGTACTTCATTCGGCGGGCAAGGACGGCCGGGTCGTCGTCGATCGTGACGCGGCGGAACCAGGGCGTCGGCAGGCCGGCCCGGCGCAGCGCGAGGCGGGCGCGGTACTTGTCGCGGGTGTTCCGCGCGGCGTCGACCGAGTTGTAGGCGAGGCCAAGCTCATTGGCCGTCGTCGCCGCCACGACCGTCGAATCGTCGTCGACGTTGACCAGGCCGTTGAACGGCGCCTCCTCGGCCAGCTCGGCGACGACGCGGGCCGCCCGGCGCGGTCGGGCGAAGTCGAGGCCGAGCTGTGTCGCGCGGGTCCGCGACTTGAACGGCACGCGGTAGTCCGAGCCGACCACCACTTCGACGCCGAGCTGGCGCGCGGCCGACAGGAACGCCCTGGCGCGGTAGCTCCGGGCGGCCATCAGCAGCAGAACCCGTGGTGGGGCCACGGGGCCGGTGTAGGCGGGACGTGAGCGCGTGCGTTTCATGGAGTCAGACTGCTCGCTCCGCAAGGGTGGCGGGACCGAACTGGTCCCGGGTGGGCTCCGCTCAACAGAACCAGGACTCCGTCAGGCGCGGCACGAAGCTGCGCGCGGTGCCGACGAGGGCGGGCTCGCGGACGGGCGCTACGGGGCGATGATCGGGACCGGCAGCCGCCTCTGCCAGCGCGACGACGGCGGCGAAGGTGTCGGAGGCGTCTTCGCCGGCCCGGACGGCCTGCTCGACCCGGTCGGCCACCTCCGCCTGGAGGCCGTCCATCCGCGGGTCCGGGTGGGACCAGCCGTAGGAGAACGTCTCCGGGTCAAACGGGCCGAGGTGCGGGGCCATCGCCGGCGTGCCGACCAGGCTCGAGCCGCGCGGCACGAGCAGCCGGATGGCGAGCTGGATCGGGTCGACGTGGCGGACGAGGCCGTGGCAGGCGATGAAGTCGAGCAGCCCAAGGTAATCGTCGCGCGAGGTCCAGGGCGTGAACGGGACGAAGGTCGGTCGTATGGGCAGGCCGGCGGCGGCCGTGATCCGCAGCGCCTCGACGACGGCGGCGGCCGAGTGGCCCTTCCGGAAGTTGGCGAGGATGTGGTCCTGGACCGCCTCGACGGCCGAGACGACGAACAGGCAGCCGTTCCGGGCCAGGGTCGGGATGTGCTCGCGGTGCTCGAGGATGTGCTCGACCTTGATCGTGGCGTCGAACGTGACGCCCGGGAGCGCGGCGTGGAGCGCCTCGACGATCCGCAGCGAGTGGCGGATGCCGTTGAAGAAGTCGGGGTCGCCGAAGGTGATGTGCTCGGCACCCAGGCGGACGAGCTGGTCGATATCGTCGAGGACGGCGTCCTGGCCAACGATCCGCAGGCGGCCGGCGTAGACCGGCGTGATCGGGCAGTGGAGGCAACGGTGGGCGCAGCCGCGGCTCGCCTCGACGTAGCCGACCAGCTTGCGGCGGTCCCCGACATCCACGCGGGCGTACCGCTCCAGTGGCGGCAGGAGGTCGCGGCGGGGCAGGCCGAACGCCCGCCGCCCGAGGAAGGTGCCGCCGTCCAAGGAGACGGTCCAGACGCCGGGGATCGGCGCGGCGGGGTCGAACGACGCCTTGAGCGCATCGGCGAGTGCGACGAGCGGCCCCTCGAACTCGCCGCCGATCACGCTGTCGGCGAGCCGGCCGAGCAGCACGTCGGCGTGGAGGCCGGCGTAGAGGCCGTAGAACGTCAGGTGCGCGCGCGGGTTCAGCGCCCGCACCCGCTCGGCCACGCGCGCCCCGAGCCGCGTCGCGGTGTGCATCGGGACCGAGACCCCGATCAGCTCCGCCGCCCGGACGCGCGCCTCGTCCAGGGGATCGACGGCGAGATCCTGGCAGTCGACGACGTGCCCGGCCGCCGTCAGCTCGGCGGCCGGCCGGGCTAGCCCGAGCGGCTGGTGCCCGAGCTCGTAGGTCGAGAGCAGGAGGACTCTGGGCATGTGGCGGGTGCTGCTGCCGACCTATCGCTGAACGGCGCCGGCGGCGTACTGAGCCTTGCGCCGCGCGTGGAAGGACGCCAGTTCGTGGTTGGCCCGTGCCAGGACGCCGAGGCGCTCGGCGATGCGGTCCAGGACGGTGCCGGGCAGCACGACGATGGCCCGATCGTCCGGGACTTCGACGTAGGTGCGGGCGCCAATGCAGCCGAGGCTCAACGTGACGGTGGCGTCGTTGGCCGACCAGGCGACGGCGGCGCAGGCCGGGCGGCCCATCGTCGGCAGCGCGGGCGCGGCGCGCAGCGCGACCGACTCGCTCGCCTCGGCCAGCAGCATCCCCTGGCGGGGCGTCGCGATCATCAGCACGACGTCCGGTTGGACCGGGAACTCGGCGAGCGGGCCGTACAGGATGCCCCGGTGGGGCTGCTTCACGCTCGGGAGGTGCTCGACCTCCTCCAGCGAGAAGTACTGCAGGTCGACCATCATCCCGACGAGCTGCTCGGCCTCCGGCGCCCGCTCGGGCGGCAGCTCGAACCCCATCGTCATCGCGCCAATGGGACACTCCAGGTGGCGCTCGGCGCCGACGTAGAACACGCCCTGCTCAGCCTGCCGCCAGAACGTGCAGGCGGACGGCTCGAGTCCCTCGGCGGTCGTGACCCCGGCCGGCGCTACGTCCAGGAATGCGAGCGCGACGGGCGGGCGGTCGAGCCCGAGGTCGTCCACGAGGGCCCGCCCATAGTCGGCATTGTTCATCGCTGGTCGCTCCTCACATGGCGCTCCGGGTGCGCTCGCGCTGCCGCCAGATGGCACGGACGTCGTCGGTGGTGGCCGCGCGGAATGCCGCGGGGGCGCGGAGTCCCCGAACAGTGTACCCCGCTGGCCGGATCGTGCCCGCTGAATTGGCATACCCTGTTGTCGGAGGCTACCGGGGGCCGGTGGAGGTCGGGCCGGCCGCGCTGCCGCACGGGAAGGGCCCATCATGAGCGTTGCGGGTCAATCCGGCGTCCATGCCAGAGGGCTCGATGGGGCGAGCCTGAGTGCCGAACACACCGAGGTACTGCCGGCGCCACCGGACGTCCGTCCATTGACGCGCGACTTCCTCGCCTGGCTGGCGGGCGGTCCGCGGACCTACCGCGAGGTCATGGAGGCCTGGCAGACGAGTTGCCCACGACTCTCGATCTGGGAGGATGCGCTGGCGGATGGGCTCGTTCGGTCGGAGCGCGGCGACGGCTCTACGACCGGGCAGGTGATCGTGACGCTCACGGCCCGGGGGCGCGCCGTACTCGACAAACGGGCCTGAGCGCGCACGGACCGCCCTCGTCGGGCGGTCGCCGTGTTGCGCGACGTTCGGGTGCGCGGGTTGCGCGGCCACGGCCCTTCTTGTCACACTCGGGCGCGATGGCCCTGACCCCCGTTGCCCGCCGCCGCGTCACGTCGGCCGCCGGCCGCCGCTGCCTGGCGATGGCCGCCGCACTCGTCGGCCTCGGCCTGCTGGGGGTCGTCGCGATGTTCGCCGGCGCCGACGTCACAGAGGCCGCGCC
>JALYGH010000225.1 GCA_030777205.1 Chloroflexota bacterium | reverse complement strand
GAGGTGAAGTCAGGACGCGACCGCGATGTTGAGAACCTGAACGCTTCGTGGAGCCGCTGAGAGAACCTCCCCATCGCGGCGTCACGCGCCGAGATCCAGGAACCGATCGTAGGCGGCGTCCCACGGGACACGCGGGCCGGGCTCGTACACGTCGATCGGAAAGGACCGGGCGACCAGCTCGCGCCCGTCCTCGATCGTGCCCAGCCGGCCGGCCGCGATTGCCTGCACCAGCACGTTCCCGATCGCCGTTGCCTCGACCGGGCCGGCCAGGACCGGCCGGCCCGTCGCGTCGGCGGTCATCTGGCAGAGCAGCCCGTTGCGCGCCCCGCCGCCGACGACGTGGATCGCCCGAATCGGCCGCCCGGTGACCCGCTCGAGGCCGTCGATTGTCCAGCGGTAGCGCAGCGCCAGCCCCTCGAGCGCGGTCCGCACGAGCTGCCCGAGGTCCGCTGGCGCGGGCTGGCCCGTGGCTCGGCAGTACGCCCGGATCGCCGCCGGCATATCATCCGGGCGGACGAAATCGGCGTGGTCGGGGTCGATCACGGCCGTGAACGGCCTCGCCCCGCGAGCCATTTCGGTCAGCTCGGCGTAGCCGGGCGGCCGGGCATCGCGGGCGAGGGCGCGGCGGATGCCCTGGACGAGCCAGAGGCCGGTCACATTCCGCAGCAGGCAGGTGCGACCGGCGACGCCGCCCTCGTTCGCGACGTTCAGCGCCAACGCCGGCGGGGTGATGATCGGGGCCGGCACCTCCATGCCGACCAGCGACCAGGTGCCGGAGCTGATGAAGGCCCGATCGGGGCCGGCCAGCGGCGTGCCGGCCACGGCCGAGGCGGTGTCGTGCGAGGCGGGCGCCACCACGCGCGGCGCGGCACTCCCCGCCCGAATGTTGCTCGTATCGGCGAGCGGGCCGAGCACCGTGCCCGGCGCGACGATCGATGGGAAGATGCGGGGCGGGATGTCGAGGCGCTCCAGCAGGTCGACGGCCCAGGCGCCCGTCCGCGGGTTGAAGCACTGGGTCGTGGTGGCGTTCGTCAGCTCGCAGGCGCGCTCGCCGGTCAGCCAGTACGCCAGCAAGTCGGGGATGGTCAGGAACGTGGCCGCGACATCAAGCGCGGGATCGCCGGCCCGGCGGGCGGCGAGGAGCTGGTAGAGCGAGTTGACCGGGATGAGCTGGATCCCGGTCTGCTCGAAGATGTCCTCGCGCGGGACGCGAGCGAAGGCGACGTCGAGCATCCCGTCGGTCCGCGCGTCGCGGTAGGTGTACGGGTTGCCGAGCAGGGCGCCGCGGGCGTCGAGGAGCGCGAAGTCGAGGCCCCAGGCATCCACCCCGAGGCTGGCGAGCGGGCCGGCCTGCCCGGCCGCCGCGATGCCGTCGCGGCACTCGGCGTAGAGCGCGAGGACGTCCCAGTGCAGCCCGCTCGGGAGGCGGACCGGCCGGTTCGGGAACCGATGGACCTCCTCGACGGTCAGGCGCTCCCCGTCGAAGGCGCCGACGAGCGCCCGGCCGCTCTCGGCCCCGAAGTCGAGGGCGAGGTACCGCTCCGTCGCTGGCACCGGCGTCATCTCCTTGGTGGAGTGCCGCTCAATGGGCCGTGGTAGGCACGCGCCCGCGCAGGCGCGCCACGACGCCCCACAGCGAGACGAGCGCCCAGACGCCTTCGAGCAGCAGGAACCCCCACTGCGCCTCTTCGTAGGCGAGTACGGCCAGGATGGCCGAGCCGACGAGGTTCAGGAGCAGGTACGCGTATGATCGCTGATCGAGGAGGCCGAACTGCGCCGCCGCGTAGCCGGCGAGGATCAGGACCGCGCCAATGACCTGCAGCACCTGACCCATGAACGAGTCCTCGGAATGGGGTACGGTGCGTCGTCCTGCGACCGGATACGGCGCACGTCCGTCTGAAGCCGGCCCGACCGGGCGGCCGCGCTCAGTATGCCACGCCGATCGAGGTGCCAGGAGCTTGGGGCAGGGGTCGGGGGTCAGCAGAGCGTCCGGGCGGCGTAGCCACGGTGCCGAGCTTAATCCTATGTCGTCCTGGCCTAACACCCATGTCATCCTGAGCGCAGCGCAGGATCTCCCGACACGCCAACGAGTCGTGCCGCAACGCCGTCCACGTACTCTTCGCCAGATCGAGGCGCACCTGCCCGCTCGGCGAATGGGGCGTGAAGCTCAACCACAACGCGCAGCACTTCTACCGCGCCTTCTACGTGCCGCGGGACGGCTACTTCTACCCGCCGGACGGCCCCGGGTTCGGCTACGCGCTGGACGAGGCCAGGATCCGCGACCGCGTCCAGCTGTCGTGAGGCTCCGCTACTCGGCGCCCAGGAGGCCGTAGACGAGCAGCCCGCCGACCTCGCGCAGGGTGTGGTAGATCCGCCAGTACGGCTCGGAGCCCCAGGCCGCGCAGGCCGTCTGCACCTCGAGCCCCTGATCGCGGAACATCCAGCCGGCGCGGAGCAGGTGGTACGGCTCGGAGACGACGATGACGCTGCGCCAGCCGCGCTCCCTCGCCAGCGTCGCGACGTGCTCAGCGCTCGTCAGCGTGCTCGTCGCCCGCGACTCGAGCACGAGCGCCTCGGCCGGCACGCCGGCCCGTCCGGCGATGCGCGCCATGACCTCGGCCTCGGACGGCGGGTAGCGTCCGGGGCCGCCCGTCGGTACCAGCACCGGGGCCGCCCCCGCCTGCCACAGTTCGATGCCCCGCTCGATCCGCCGCTGGAGCGCCGGCGACGGCCGCTCGCCCGGCCAGACGGCCGCGCCGAGGACCACGATCGCGTCGGCCGGGCGCGGCTCGCGGC
>JALYGH010000224.1 GCA_030777205.1 Chloroflexota bacterium | reverse complement strand
GTCCGGGCGCTCCCCAGCACCTTACCCGCGTCCGCGGGTGCTCGACGCTACCGGTTCGAGCCGACCAGGTTGGACGCCTGGCGCACGGCCTCCTGGCCTTCATGGAAGCCGGACTCCTGGCTGGGGCGGAGGATCTTGTGGGCCATCGCCATCAGCAGGAACGTCGGCGGCCACTGGCCGACGAAGATCGCGGCATCCTTGTAACCCAGCAGGCGCAAGAACGCCGACAGGCCGATGCTGCCGAGCGCCGCGCCGAGGTACACCTGGGTCGGGACTGCCTCCATCATCTGGAGGTACGTGTCCTTCGCCTCAACGAGCTGCTGCTGGTTCATGCTCATGTCGTTCTCCTGCTCCGAGGGGGATGCCTGCCGGGGTCGCAATATGCGTGCCCGGCCAGGTTCGTCAGCACATCGCCCGGGCGCGCCTCTCGCACCCCCGCGCGGCGCGGCACGGCCTGCGTCGATCTGCCACCATTCGGCAAGGAGGCCGACCCGATGCAGCTCCACGTCGAGTCCGAGCACACTCCGCTCCGCGCCGTCGTGATGGCGACGCCCCGACACTTCCGCGTCGTGGACCCGATCAACGTCGCCCAGGAGCGGTTCTTCGCCACCGCCCCGCCGCTCGTCGACGCGCTCGTCGCCGAGCAGCAGGGGTTCGTCGAGCTTCTCGAACGCCACGGCGCTCGCGTCCTCTGGGCGACACCGCCGCCGGAGTGCCCACTCCAGCTCAACACCCGCGACATCGGCGTGGTCGTCGGCGACCGCTACGTCGAGGGACGGATGCGCCGCCCGGTCCGCGCCCGCGAGCCCGAGGCGGTCCGCGAGCTCCTGGAGAGCTTCACGGGTCGGCGCGCTGGCATCACGCGCGGCTACCTGGAGGGTGGCGACGTGCTGGTTGACGGGCGAGACGTGTTCGTCGGGGTCGGCGAGCGGACCGATACCGATGGGGCCGCTGAGCTGCAGGCGATCCTCGGCGACGGGTACACCGTCCACGTGCTCCGCCTCTCGCCGCGCATCCTCCACCTCGACGTGGTCCTGAACCTGCTGCCCGGCAACCTCGCCCTGATCTACCCGCCCGGGTTGATCGAGATTCCGGACCGCGTCCGCCGGGCGTACGATCTGATCGTCGTCACCGACGAGGAGCAAGATCGGCTGGCGACCAACGTGCTGAGCCTCGACGAGCGCACCGTCGTGGCCGACGAGCGGAACGAGCGGGTCGCGTCGATCCTGACGAATCGGGGCCTCGACGTCCGCGCGCTCCCCTTCGCCGAGACGACGAAGATCGGCGGCTCATTCCGCTGCAGCACTCTGCCTCTCGTCCGCGGCGCCACGGCTACGACCTGAGGCTGTTACTCCGAGGGCCCCAGTTCCGTCAGCCCGAGGCACTCCCCCTGTCCGTTATGACGAGGAATTCATCTGCCCGTCATCGCGAGGAGCTCCACCGCTCTGTCATCCCGAGGTACCCTCCTATATGTTATCCCGAGGAGCGCCAGCGACGAGGGATCTACGGACCGACTGGCACGGCCGCTCGCGTGCCTCGTCGGTCCGTAGATCCTTCGCTTCGCTCAGGATGACGGCGCTGGGAACGATGACCGCACCCGTCGCTACCGATCAGGCGGTGACGGACCTAGCGAAGGGGACGTTCGGGTCGGGCTGCGGCGTGTTGAACGCCAGGTGGACCGTCGGCTCGGTGCCGCCGTTCCAATTGCGGTGCGGCACGCCGGCCGGGAAGACGATCAGCGAGCCGGGCGGGCAGTCGTACTCCTTGCCCTCGATCTCGATGCTCATCGTCCCGCTCAAAATGTAGAAGATCTGGTCGACGTCGTGGACGTGCAGGCCGGCCGGCGAGCCGCCGCCGGCCGGCGTCTTGATGTAGTTGATCGTGCACGTCGAGACGCCGGTGCCGTGGTCGATCAGCGCCTGGCTGACGCGGTCCCCGGGCGCGGACTTCGCGAACTTGTCGAAATCGACCTTGCGCACGTACTCCATGGGGTGTTCCTCCTGTGTTGGCCCCTCAGGTTAGTCCGGTCGGGCGCGCGCGGGCTACAAGAACCCCTGGTCGGGCTCCAGCCCCAGCAGGAACTGGCCGACAGTCTCGAAGTGCGTCTGGCGCGCCTGGACCTGCTGGCTGACGGCGTGGATGTCGCGAAAGCGCCGCTCGAATGGGTTCGCGGTGAAGATCGCCGACGAGCCGGCCGCGTGGAACAGCGTGTCGGCAACGCTCATCGCCTGGTGGGCGCCGAACGTGCTGGCGAGCCGAATCCGCACGCGCTGCGCGAGGGTGAGCGCACCGGTCCGGTTGACCTCGCGCCAGGCGTCGTCGAGCGTCGCGTGCAGGTACGCGCGGGCCGAGCCGAGCATCGCCTCGGCCCGGCCGACCTGGGCCTGGATGACGGCATTCTCGCGCAGCGCCCCCGAGGTGCCACGGGCCGTCTTCGCCGCGGCCAGCTCGACGAAGGCGTCCAGCATCCCCCGCGCGACCCCCTGGGCCACCGACGAGAACCCGGACGCGTATAGGTGGGTGAACAAGAACCGGTACAGGGGCCCCTGCTCGCGGCGCTCATCGGGGGCCTGGCGGGTCGTGCGCTCGCGCGGGACGAACAGGTCGTCGACGGCAATCGTGTCGCTGCCGGTCCCGCGTAGCCCGCTCACCTGCCATACATCGATCAGCCGGGCATCGGGCGCCGGAAAGAGGAAGTAGCGGCTGTCCTGGGTCCCGTCGTCGCGCAGTCGCGGCGAGTCATCTGGCTCGAAGACCGGGCTGATCCCGCCGAGCCAGGTGGCATGGTGACTGCCACTGGCGAACATCCAGCGGGCAGTCAGTCGATAGCCGCCATCGACCGGAACGGCACGGGCGCCCTGCGGCTGGCCCCAGGCGAGCACGGCGCGCGGGTCGGCGCCGAAAATCTGCTCGCCAATCCGGTGGTCGACGTAGGCCGAGATCATCGAACATCCCGACCCCTGGCAGAGGCACCAGGCGGTGCTGGCGTCGTGGCGCGCGACGGCCTCGATCACGCTCACGAACGTGACCGGATCGACCTCCCAACCGCCGAGCGAGCGGGGCAGGAGCATCCGGAACAGCCCGCGCTCGTGGAGCGCATCGACGACCGGCCCGACGATCCGGCGCTCGCGCTCGATTTCGTCACCGTGCGCCCGAATGCACGGTGCCACGGCGTCCGCGGCGTCGAGGAGGACCATCCTGAGATCGTCGGCAACGGCGCTCATACCACCCCCTGCCCGGCACGATAGCCGACGCCCACCCGCTCCGTCGACCGGTCGAGAGGGCACACCGAGGGCATGACGGCCTGCTCCTGGTGAACGGTTCCGAGCACGCGTCTGACCCGTCGCTGGCCCGGCGCTGGCCCTGCTGACGGATCGTGCTCCAGGCCGCCATTTACTTCACCGAGACCGGGGCGGGACGAAGTTCGGGCCCGGCCTGCTCAACGGTGGGCCGAGCTGGAGCCGGTTCTAGCCCTGGTCCCGGATGAATGGCGGCACCCACTTCGATGCCGAGACGGTGAAGCCGGGCATCAACAGCCCGGCCACGATCAAGACGATCGCCCAGTCACTGGCCGCCAGGCAGCAGATGCCGCCCGGCGCCGAGCAGGTCGACGCGGTCACGCCGTTCACGTCCTACCCAACGGCGCCGCGTGCCGGCCGGGGCCGTGTGTCATACTTGGCGGCCCGACGGCTCGGCGCTCGCCCCGGCCGCACGGCCCCGGGCCCGGCGTGCCCAACTGGCGTGCCCCATCGTACAAGGAGGTGTGTCGTGCCGGAGCGTCCCATCCCGACGAAAGCCGAGGTCGAGTCCTACTTTCGCGACCGGCGCAACTGGGGCCGCTGGGGTCCGGACGACCAGGTCGGCGCGGTCAACCTGATCACCGCGGAGAAGCGCGCGCGAGCGGCGGCGCAGGTGCGCAGCGGCCGGGCCGTCTCCCTCGGTCGCCCGTTCCCCAAGGACCCGGCGCCGAACAACCCCGCCCCGGCCCAGCACTACATGCGCTTGCTCGACCGCGGCACCGGCGCCGCCGCCGTCGACTACTACGGGATCTCCTACCACGGCACGGCCTCGACCCACCTCGACGCGCTCTGCCACGTCTGGGACGCGCACGGGATGTGGAACGGCCGCCGCCCCGAGGCCGAGATCGGCTTCGAGGGCGCGCGCTGGGGCGCGGTCACCAGCTGGTCGACCGGCATCGTCACCCGCGGCGTGCTGCTCGACGTGCCGCGCTTCCGCGGCGAGCCCTTCGTGACCCAGGAGCGGCCGATCCACGGCTGGGAGCTGGAGGACGTCGCGGCGGCGCAGGGCGTGGCGCTCGAGCCGGGCGACGCGCTCGTCGTCCACGGCGGGCGCGAGGCCTGGGACCGCGCCAACCCGACCTGGGGCTCCGGCCCCGTGCGGCCGGGCCTGCACGCCTCCTGCCTGCCGTTCGTCCGCGACGGCGACGCGGCGCTGCTGGTCTGGGACATGATGGACCACCAGCCGAACGGCTACGACCTGCCGTGGTCGGTGCACGGCGCGATCTTCGCCTACGGCGTCGGGCTGGTCGACAACGCGCTGCTCGAGCCGCTGGCGGCGGCCTGCGCCG
>JALYGH010000223.1 GCA_030777205.1 Chloroflexota bacterium | reverse complement strand
GGTGTGAGGCGCTCAAGGGCCGTATCGGTGGCCGGACGGGTGGCGACGGGGGACGCGCTGCTGCCCCAACCGGACCGCGCCAACCGTTCCCGGAGCGGTAGCCGCGACGCGAAACGGGCGACGCTCGCATCCGCCGGGCCGGCACGGAGTCTGCTGCGAGCGTTCGTTTGACACTTCATGAAGTGGGGAACGCAGCGTGCCGCGACGGAGACGAGCAGGAGGTGACGCACGTTCACGGCTAGTCTCGCGGCAGCAGCCGGTGCCGGACTGATATGTACCTGCTGGATCCGGATCGCGGCGAGCTGCCCCACCCGAAGGACATCAACGCGGCCGAGGCGAGGGTGCGCAAGATTCCGGGCGTGAGCGAGGTCGAGAACCTGCTCCACCTGCCGCACGCCCCGGCTTGGATGAGCTGAGGAGGGCAGCATGGACCGACCGTTCAGTGACCGACACGAAGCCGGTCGGGTGCTGGCGACCAGGCTGCGGGCGTACGCCGGCCGCACGGACGTCCTCGTGCTGGCACTGCCCCGCGGCGGCGTCCCGGTCGCCGACGAGGTGGCGCGGGAGCTGGGGGCGCCGCTGGACGTGTTCCTCGTCCGCAAGCTGGGCGTGCCCGGGCATGAGGAGCTGGCGATGGGCGCGATCGCCAGCGGCGGCGTCCGGGTGCTGAACGAGGAGGTGGTCCGCGCGCTCGCCATCCCGGCGTCGCTGATCGACGAGGTCGCCGAGCGCGAGGCGCGGGAGCTCGCGCGGCGCGAGCGCGAGTATCGCGACGATCGCCCGACGCCCGATGTCCAGGGCCGCACGATCATCCTGGTCGACGACGGGCTGGCAACCGGCTCGACCATGCGAGCGGCGGTCGCCGCAGTTCGCCAACGCGGGCCGTCGCGGATCGTGGTCGCCGTCCCGGTGGCGGCCGAGCAGACCTGCCACGAGCTCCGCGCTGAGGTGGACGACGTCATCTGCGCGGTCACGCCTGAGCGGTTCCTGGCGGTCGGGGTCTGGTACCAGGATTTCTCGCCGACGACGGACGACGAAGTGCGCGACCTCCTCGGTCGACCGGCCGATCGCGCGCACCGGCCCGCGACGCCTCACCCCACGGGGCCGCCCTAGCCGGCTGTAGTATTCCAGTTGCCCTTCGCGTTTCAGGCGGCGACGGCGATGACAGGCCTGGGCGATCGTCTGGGATGACGGCGCCCGACGGCTGCCCCGGGCGGGACTGCCGACGGTCGCCGACCGGTGAGGACGATGCGTCCCGAGCGTCGGCATCTCGACGATTGTCGTCGCGACGGGGGCGGCTGCTGGGCAACTCGGATGCCGACATAGACACCGACGGACTGTCGTTCAAGCGCCGTGGCACGGGGCCTGCCTCTCTGACCCCGGCCGACGTCGATGTGATGTCGCGGGAAGTTGACGGATCACGTGGTCGGCCGACATGGAGGCGAGATCCCCGACCGCCGGGCTCGCCTCCCGACCATTGGAGGAGGCAGGGCAGCTCGTGCCGGTAGATCTGAGCGTGCAGCAGATTGCGTTCTTCGTCATCCTCGTCGTCGCGTTCGGGCTGCTGCTCACCGAGTGGCTTCGGAACGACATCGTCGCCATCCTGATCGTCCTCTCCCTGGCCGTCACGCGAGTGCTGGATCCGAAGGAGGCCCTGGCCGGCTTCGCGAGCGAGCCAGCGATCGTCGTCGCCGCCATCTTCGTCCTCAGCGGCGCGATCCAGCAGACCGGCCTCTCGGACATCCTCGGCCGCTGGATCGGCCGAGCGGCCGGCGACAGCTTCGGGCGCGCGACCGCGGTCATCATGGGCGGCGTGGCAGTCCTGTCGGCCTTCACGCACCACCTGACGACGACGGCCGTGATGCTCCCGGTCACGATCAAGCTCTGCCGCGAGCGCGACATCGCGCCGTCGAAGCTGCTGATGCCGCTCTCCTTCGCGGCGTCGCTCGGGACGACGATCACGATCATCGGCGCGCCGGCCTTCCTGATCGCGAGCGCGGTCCTCCAGCAGAACGGGCGCCCGGGGCTGGGCATCTTCTCGATCGCGCCGATCGGGTTGGCGCTCTCCCTGGCCGGCACGTTGTTCGTCGTCCTCTTCGGCCGGTTCCTGCTCCCCGACCGGCGGGGCGGCGAAGACGCGGCCGAACGCTTCAACCTCGAGGGCTACCTGACCGAGATCACCGTCCTGAAGAGCTCGCCGTTCGTGGGCCAGACCGTCGCCGAGGTCCAGGAGGACGAGCGCTACCACGTCGACGTCGTCGGCTGCGTCCGCGAGGGCCAGCCGGTCGCGTGCAGTCCGAAGCAGCGCCTCCACGAGGGCGACGTGCTGCTCGTGCGGACGACGCCCGACCAGATCGCAACGATTCGCCAGGAGAGCGGCGTAGAGCTGCACCCGGTCCAGCAGTACGAGGTCGAGGCGAACGGCAAGAACGGGCATGGGAATGGTGTCGGGGCCGGCGAGGACGCCACCGAGCGCCTCGTCCAGGCCGTCGTTGGGCCGGACGCGGACCTGATCGGCCGCACGATCCGCGAGGTCGACTTCCGCCGCCGGTACGGCGCGATCGTCGTCGCGCTCTGGCGTCGGGATGGCTGGCTAACCGAGGAGCTGGCCGGCGTCCGGCTGCGCGAGGGCGACGTGCTGGTGATCCACGGCGACGACGAGGCGCTGGCGCGCGTGCGCGACGACCGCGGGATCTTGATGATGGTGCCATTCCAGGGGCAGGCGCAGCCGCGCCGCAAGGCGCCCCTGGCCGGCGCGATCATGGTCGCGACCGTCCTCGCCGCCGCCTTCAATGTGCTCAGCATCGAGATGGCCGCCCTGGCCGGGGCGGTCGCGATGATCCTGTCCGGCTGCCTGACCGCGTCGCAGGCGTACCGATCCATCGAGGCACGGATTTTCGTCTTCATCGCCGGGGCGATCCCGCTCGGGGCGGCGATGACCAAGACCGGCTCGTCCGACCTGATCGCCGGTTGGCTCCAGGGATACATCGGCGGCTGGAACGAGGTACTCGTACTGCTGGCGCTGTTCGCCGTCGTCGGGATCCTGACCCAGTTCATGTCCGACGCGGCGACCACGGCGGTCTTCGCGCCGATCGCGGCGGCGCTGGCGGCGGCGCTCGGGCGACCGCCGGAGCCGTACGTCGTGACGGTCGCGATGGCCGCGGTGGCGTCGTTCCTGACGCCAATCGGCCACCACGGCAACCTGCTGGTGTACGGGCCGGGCCGCTACCGGTTCGCCGACTTCGTCAAGGTCGGGACGCCGCTGACCGTGATCGTGGCCCTGATCGTCGCATTCCTGGCGCCGATCCTCTGGCGGGCGTAGGACGGCGGCGCGGGGCGACCCGCCAACGGTCAGGGACGCCGCCCGTACCGCTCGAGGTGAACGATCTCGCCGAGGGGCTTGGGGCCCTGGGCCGTTTCGGGCGGGCGCGGTGGGCCGCCTCGTCCGGGAAGCCGAGCGAAATGACGGTGCGGACGAGGCGGTCGTCCGGGATGCCGAGCAGCCGCTCCGCCGTTGCCCGGCCGCCGCCCGGCGTGCCCCTACGAGGGCGGTCGGGCGGTGGCCTCGCGCTCGGAGATGTGCCGCCTGATAGACGCGGCGTTCTCGCGCACGAGCTCGTTCGGATGGGCCTCGGCGAGCGACAGTATCCCCCGGACCTGCGCGTCGTCCGGCTCAACCTCGTGCCGCCGGACGAGCTGGTCCAGGAGGTTGATGCCGAGAAGCGCGACGCGCTCGTCCCGGAGAAACTCCACGACCCAGGTGAGCGCCTTCGGGTGCGCGATCTCCTTGATGAGGACGACGGCCTGGACCGCCCGGTCCCCACTGGCCGTCGTGTACGCCTCGTACGCGAGGTCGGCGGCTCGCTCCGAGCGGATGTAGCGGAGGATGCCCTCGGCGATATTCCAGCCGGGGTCGAAGCCGAGCCTCAGACCGACGGCGCTCCGGATGTTCTCCTCGCCGAGGATCGCGTCGAGCGCGCGGCGCACCTTGTCGTCGCTCACGGTCCCGCCATCCGGGTCGAGGCCGACGCTCAACGCCAGGCTCATCCAGTCGACCCGCCCCGGGCGCGTGCGCGCCTCGTAGCGATCTCGTCGCGCCGCTCGCTTCGCTTCGCGCCGGGCGCGCGGGTCGGCCATCGTCTCGAGCCGGGCCTGATGGCGCTCGGCCGTCGCCGACCGCACCAGGCGGACACCCCCGCCCTGCTCGACGACCGAGTAGCCGGCCGGCAGCGCGTCGACGGCCTCCTCGGGGTTCAGCTCGGGCGCGAAGTAGTGGACCAGCTCGGTGCGGCCACCGGGGCGCGATTCCTGGCGTGCATGGAGGTAGAAGGTTTCACCCTGGCGGCTCCTGAACGTGAAGGCCATCGAGAGATTGTAGCTCCGCCCGGTCCCGTCCGGCGCGGCGGTCGTTGCCGAACGGGCGCGGGAGCCGCGTTGGTGCCCGAGTCCTTACTCGCCCAACTGCGCCACGATCATCCCGAGCAGGATCAGGGCGCAGCCGAGGAGCTCGGCCGGGCCGAAGCGTTCGCCACCCAGCCAATAGGCGAAGAGGGCGGCGAAGACCGGCTCGGTCGAGAAGACGAGCGCCGTGTGGGTCGGGCTGGTGGAGCGCTGGGCCTGCACTTGCACCGTGAATGCGATCACCGTGCAGACCAGGCCAGTGAAGGCGGCCGCCGGCCAGACCGCGACCAGCGCCGCGAGTGACGGCTGTTCCCAGATCAGCGCCGCCAGGGTTGAAAAGGCGGCCACGGCGGCGATCTGGGTAAACGCCAGGCCGACGACGTCGTGCCGCGCGGCGAAGCGCCCGACGGCCAGGATGTGCAGGGCGAACGCCACGGCGCACCCGAGCACGAGCAGGTCCCCGACGTTGATGGCGAGCGGCTCGGCGGCGAGGTCCCCGAGCGACAACAGGATCAGCCCGGCCATCGCGAGCGTCACGCCGCTCGCCGCCACTCGCCCGATCCGCTGGCGGCCCAGCGTCGCGGCCAGCACCGGCACGATCACCACGTTTAGCCCGGTGATGAACCCGGCCCGCCCCGCGCCGGTGAACTGGAGTCCCCCCGTCTGGAGGGCGTAACCGGCGAAGAGGAAGGCGCCGACGAGCATGCCGGCGCCAGCGATGTCCCGCCCGAGCCGGCCGCGTCCGGCGTGGACGGTCGAAGCGAGCAGGCGCGGGGGACGGCGCAGGAACGGCAGCATCGCCGCGGCGGACAGGCCGAAGCGAAAGGCGACGAAGGTGAGTGGGCCGACCTGGTCCAGCGCGTCCTTGACCATCACGAACGTAGCGCCCCAGGCCGCGGCGACAGCGAGGAGCGCGAGATCCGCCCGCTGCCGGGTCGAGCGGCGCGCATCGTGCGCAAGACTCACGCACGGAGGGTACCGGAAACGGGGCGCGCCAGATGGACGGCGACGGATGGCGAGGCTGGGGGCGCGACGCGGCGAGCCGGAATAACGCGACCGCCGATCGTGTTACC
>JALYGH010000222.1 GCA_030777205.1 Chloroflexota bacterium | reverse complement strand
CGCGGCGGCCCAGCCCACTACGCCGGCTGGGGACTGCACGGACAGCCAGGCGCGGCCATCGGCCTCGCGCGACGGACCGAGCGCGACGACGATCGTGCCCTCGGCCAGGCGATCGACGAGGGGCGCGGACAGGCTCGGCCCGGAGCGCAGGTTCAGTCGATCGCTCCCCACCCGCGCCACCCGGAACCTCGCGCCGGCGGCCACCTCGTCGACCGAGGCGCCGGATGTGGCGTCATCAGTCCCGGCCGTGGTCGGAGCGGCGGCCCCCGCCAGCTCCAGGAACCCCGCGGCCATCCAGCCGACCCGCTCTCCGGCGCGAACCTGTCGCCAGAAGTGGCCGCCCGCGCTGACCGGCTCGGCCCCGGCGTCATCGACGAGCGCGCCACGATTCAGCTCGGCGAGGATCGGGGCGTCCGTCCCCGGCTGCTGGCGTAGGCGGACCTGGTCGTCGGTCACCCGGTACCGTTCGGCGATTGCGTCGAGGAAGGCCTTCGCCACCCAGCCCTCCGCGCCGTTCGGGACACGCACCGCGACCCAGGTACGGCCGTCGGCATCCTGGGCCGGCCCGGTCGCCTCGAGCACGGTACCCTCGGCCAGGCGATCCACGATTGGCGCCGAGATGGTCGGGCTCGTCCGCAGGTTGAGGCGATCGGCACCCACCCGGGCGACCCGGAACCGCGCCACGGCGGGCCGACCGCCCGATGTCCCGTCCGTCCCGCCGTCCGTGCGGGCGCCGGGCTCCGGCCAGCCCGGCCCGAGGATGACGTCGAGGTAGTGCCGCGTCTCGCCGGGCAATGCATCGCGGCGGCCGTCCCAGCCCGCGACGTTGCCGGGCCCCCAGTTATAGGCGGCCAGCGCCCGAGCGTAGCTGCCGTACTGACGGTGCAGGCTGGCCATCCAGCGCGCCGCGTAGTCGAGGCTGGCGATCGGATCGCGCGGGTCGACTTCCGGGTGATACTCTGGGATGATCTGACAGATACCGGTGGCCCCGCTGGCCGTGTTGTAAGCATCGGGATCGAAGCCGGACTCCTGCTGGATCTGACGATTGAAGACGTCGGGATCGCATCCTGCGCGCTGCGCCGCCTCGCGGGCGTATGCTCGGTAGTCAGGCATCGTCCCCTCCCCGATGGAACGCCGAGCCGCGTGCTCGGCAGCGATGACGACCGTGGGACCGCGACGAGTCCGAGAATCCTGTTGAGTTGTGCGGCCACTATCGTAGCGCCCTGCCTCGGGCGGCATCAGGGGGCACGCGGAGATCGGCGCCTCGTGTGGCGCTCGCTGCAGAAGCGTCGCGATCCGTCGATCACGGACTCTATCCGCGGAGCGGGCTACCGGATGGCACCAGCGCGCTGCTCTGGCCGGAGGGCGCACCGATGCCCATCGTCGGTCCGTATCATTCGGCGGCGAGGCTCGGCGGCATCCGGGTTGCAGTGGCCGCGACGAGATCAACAGGACGGGCGCACGCGCCACGGCCTGGACGGTGAGCGCGGTGAATCGCATCGAGGTCAGGCTCTACGCCGGGCTGAACGACTTCCTCCCGCATCGGCGGCAAGCGACGCTGGCGTTGTCGCTCGACGCGCACGCATCCGTCAAGCACGTGATCGAATCGCTCGGCGTCCCCCACACCGAGGTCGACCTGATCCTCGTCGATGGCGAGCCAGTCGATTTCGCCCACCGCGTCCGCGACGGCGACCGCGTCGCGGCCTACCCCCGGTTCGAGACGCTCGACGTGGCGGGCACCTCGCGGGTCCGGCCCCACCCGCCATCCGAGCCACGGTTCGTCCTCGACGCCCATCTCGGCAAGCTGGCGACGTACCTGCGGATGCTCGGCTTCGATGCCCTCTACCGCAACGACTCCGCCGACGCGGCGCTGGCGCAGATCTCGGCCGCCGAGGGCCGCATCCTACTCACCCGCGACCTCGGGCTGCTCAAGCGTGGCATCGTGACCCACGGCTACCTGGTCCGCAAGTCCGATCCGGAGCGCCAGCTCGCCGAGGTCCTCGGTCGGTTCGAGTTGTTTGGGGCCGTGGAGCCGTTCCGGCGCTGCATCCGCTGCAACACCCCGCTCGAGTCGGTCCGCAAGGAGGACGTGTTGGACCGTCTCCAGCCGAAGACCCGCCGTTACTACGACGAGTTCGCGCGCTGTCCCGCCTGCGATCGAATCTTCTGGAAGGGCTCGCACTACGAGCGAATGCAGGACTTCGTCGATCGGCTGCTGGGAGCATCTGACCGGAGCCCCTGACCGGCTGGACTGTCCTCGCCATGTGCCCAGGTTGGCGCGCCGCGGTGGCGCCGCGCGGTCAACACCTGGAGCGGTCGGCAGTCCGCTCGGCCCGCCGTGCCAGCTTACCACCGGTGCACGAGCGATCGGGTCGCCTTGTTTCGGGACGTTGGACGGTCGGCCCGCCGGCCC
>JALYGH010000221.1 GCA_030777205.1 Chloroflexota bacterium | reverse complement strand
GGTGACGAACACCGCCGGTCTCGGTCTTTACCTGCGCGAGGAGCCCGGGATGGCGGGCGAACGGATCCAGCCGGCCGTGGCGGAGGGGGCGCTCCTGCGCCTGGTCGGCCCGGAAGAGACCGTCCTGGCCCAGGTGTGGTGGCTGTGCGAGCACGAGGGGCGGAACGTCCAGGGCTGGGCGCTGGCCCAGTACCTCCAGCCGACGGACGCCGTCCCGACGCCCGCCCGCCCATAGCGCCCCGGACCACGCTCGCCCCTTCGCCGGGATCGCTCCCTCGACCTATAATGGAGTCCTGCCCGCCAGTTCGGAGAAAGGGACGCCGGCCAATGTCCTCACAGTGGGAACGCGAGATCGACGAGCTGCTCCGCCGGCGCGAGGCGAAGCTCCGCCGAGAGCCACTGTCGCGCAAGCTGTCGCGGCGCGGCGGCCCGTTCTTCGCGGGGACTTCCGGGGCGTTCCGCTCGTTCCTGCGCCGCCCACCCGTCGAGCAGTTCATGATCGCCAGTCTGTTCCTGGTGGCGCTGACGTTCGTGCTCCAGATGGTCCCCGGCACGTTCGCGATGGCCCGCTGGCTCGGCATCCTGAGCCTGCTGCTGTTCGTGCTGGCGCTGGCGCTCTCGGTCGGCCAGCGGCGCGGGTTCGGGCCGCGCGAGCCGAAGCGCTGGCGGGACCGCGACGTGAGCTACGGCTCGCAGTACCCGTCGCTCTGGGACAACCTCCGCACCTGGTTCCGCCGCCGCCGTTAGCCGGCACCGAGCGGGGACAGATCGACCGTCCGCGGATGCCCGGGCTCGGTGACTGCCTCGCCGCGGCAAGCGACGGCGACCCTACGTGCGACGGTCGACGACGTAGTAGGTCAGGCGCTCGAGGGCGTCGCGGGCCGGGCCGGCCGGCACCAGCTTCAGCGCCTGGCGGGCCTCGTCGAGCATGCGGTCGGCTTCCATGCGGGCGCACTCGGCCGCCCCGCTCTCGGTGACCAGCTTCACCAGCGCCGGGACGTCGTACGCCTCGAACGCCTCGCGGTAGGTGCCGTTCGGCATGATCTCGCGCAGGCAGATGACCGGCAGCGTAATCGTCCCCTGGCGCAGGTCGTTGCCGACCGGCTTGCCGAGCCGCGCCTCGTCGCCGGTGAAGTCGAGGACGTCGTCGACGACCTGGAACGCCAGCCCGAGCCGGTCGCCGTAGCGGCGCATCGCCTGGATCTGGGGCTCGCTCAGCCCGGCCAGGATCGCGGCGCCCTCGCAGGCCAGCACGAACAGCGAGGCGGTCTTGCCCCAGATCGTCCGGAGGTAGTCCTCGCGCGTGACCGACAGCTCCGGGTTGTTGCCCCGCGAGGCCTCCTCGATCTGGCCCTGGCACATGCTGCCGAGCGTGCTCGCGAACAGGCCGATCACCCGAACGTCGCCGGTCGCGACGCAGCGCTGGGCCGACTGGGCGAACAGGTAGTCGCCGACCAGGACGGCGAGCGCGTTGCCGACGCGGGTGAACAGCGTCTGCTCGCCGCGGCGGCGGTCCGACTCGTCGACGACGTCGTCGTGGACGAGGCTTGCCGTGTGGAGCAGCTCGACGCCGGTCGCCATGTGGAGCATCGGCTCGGGGCGGTACTCGCCGAGCCGGCCGACGAGCAGGGCGAGGGTCGGGCGCAGGCGCTTACCGCTACCCGGCAAGACCATCGACAGCATCGGCCCGATGAGCGGGTGGTCCGGCTGGGCAGTCTCGGCCAGCGCCTTCTCCACGGCCGCCAGCCCATCCTGAACCAGCTCGAACGGTGAAGCAGACTGGATCACTCCGGTTCCTCTCTACGCCGTCAGCTCATCGGTGCAGACAGCTCGGCAAGATCAGTGAGCGCGGGGAACAGCCGCCGCGCGTTCGCCGTCGTCGTCCGCTCGATCTCCGCGAGCGGCAGGCCGTGGATCTCGGCGACCCGCTCCGCCGTCAATCGAACGTAGGCAGGCTCGTTGCGCTTCCCGCGATAGGGCGTCGGCGGCAGGTACGGGCAGTCCGTCTCGACCACCAGGTGGTCGAGCGGGACCTCGCGGACCCGGTCCGGCAGCTCGCGGGCGTTCCTGTAGGTGACGGGCCCGGCGATCGAGACCATGAAGCCGGCCCGCAGCCCGGCCTGGAGCATCGTGACGTCGCCGGCGAAGCAGTGGAGCACGCCGCGCACGGGCGGGGACGGGCGCGTGCCCGGCGCTCGAGCGCCGGGCAGCCCGGACACGTCCAGCTCGGCCGCCCAGGCGGACAGCATCGTGGCGGTGTCCTCGTCGGCCTGGCGATTGTGGACGATCACCGGCAGGCCCAGCTCGGCGGCAAGGTCGAGGTGGCGCGCGAACCAGTCACGCTGCACGTCGATCGGGGTGCGCTTCCGAAATCGATCAAGTCCCGTCTCGCCGATCCCGACCACTCGCGGGTGCCCGGCCAGCCGGCGCACCTCGTCGAACGCGCGCGGGCCGACCGCGCCGGAGGAGTTCGGGTGAATGCCGACGGCCGCCAGGATCTGAGGATGGGACTCGGCCAGGCGCACCGCGGCGACGCTGCTGGCCACGTCGTACCCGACGCAGATCATCGCGCCCACGCCGGCCACTGCCGCCCGATGCAGCACTTCCGGAAGGTCATCCGCGAAGGCCAAGTCCATCAGGTGCGCGTGAGTATCGACCAGCATGGTGCCGTCGCCTACATCATACCACCTGGACACTCGGAGCGGCTTCTACGGCCGGGCGCGGCCTGGCTGAGCGGGCGTGGACGCCAGCCGGGTCGGTAGCGGACAATTCCGACATGCTGACGATCCACTCGCTGCCCGAGCTGCGCTCGCCGGTGATGCTCTGCGGCTTCAGCGGCTGGCCGGACGCCGGCGAAGCGGCGAGTGGCGCGATCGAGTACCTGGTCGCGAAGTGGGCGCCGCGCCGGTTCGCCGAGCTGGACGCGTCGCGCGTCTACGTCCAGACGACCCACCGCCCGCAGAGCCGCATGACCGGCTTCGGACGGCGGCGGCTGCTCTGGCCGAGCCTCGCCTGTTACGCCCTGCCGGTGCCGCACGCCCCGCGCGACCTTGTGCTCGTCAACGGGGCCGAGCCGGACCTCCGGTGGCGTGGCTGCTCGGAGGCCCTCGTTGGCCTGGCCGAGCAGCTCGGCAGCGAGCTCGTGCTGACCCTGGGCGCGTACCTGGCGCCCGTCTCGCACAACGGCGCGGTCCAGCTCACCGGCCGGTCGTCGCGCGCCGAGCTGCGGCGGATGCTGGCGGGGCTCGGGCTGCGCGACGGCAACTACGAGGGCCCGACCGGCTTCCCGACCGTCCTGCTCGAGGCCGTCTCGAAGCGCGGCCTCGGCGCGGCCTCGCTCTGGGCGGCCAGCCCCATCTACCTCCGCAGCCTCACCAATCCGAAGCTGTCGGCGGCGCTCCTCGGCATCGTCGAGCAGATGCTGAGCGTCGACGTCGGGCTGACCGAGCTCGAGATCGCCGGGCGCGACCTGGAGCGACGAATCGACGAGGAGCTGAGCGCCCGTCCCGATCTGGAGCGCTTCGTTCGCCGCCTGGCCGGCAGTGATGACGACCTCGCGGACCTGCCGGACATCGAAGACCTCCTCGAGGATCTCGAGCAGTATCTCCGCCGCCTCGGCGACGACGAGGACGACGAGGACTGACGGCCGAACGGGCGCCCGCTCCCCCCTTCTCCGGTATCCTACGGGGCGGCGCGCGCGTGGACACCCGACGCGGCCGCCTGGCGGCGTGAGAGCGCGCTACGTACGGAGGACAGGTCCCCATGGCGACAGCCGGCCACCAGGTGCCCAAACGGTGACAGATCCGCGTGACGCCGCGCGAAGTGTCCCGGCGACCGGGGGCGCGGCTGGCAGTCGGACCGGTCCGCTCGGGTGGGTGCGGGCTCACCCGGACCTGGCCGCGCTCCTGCTCGTGGTGCTCGTCGCCGGCGGCCTGCGGATGGCGTTCGCGTTCCGCGTCCCGGTGTTCGCGACCAAGGACAGCATCGAGTACGTCGAGCCGGCCATCGCGCTCGTCGACGGCGGCCCGTTCGTCCTCGCCCAGCGTCGCACGCCGGTCTACCCGCTCTTCTTGGCCGGCGCGGTCGGCCTGTTCGGCCGGGAGCTGCTCGCCATCGCGTTCGCCCAGCACCTGCTCGGGATCGGGACGGCGGCGCTGACCTTCGCGATCGGGCGGCTGACGTTCGGGCGGACCGTCGGGATCATCGGCGGGCTGCTGGCCGCGTTGTCGGGCCCGCTCCTGATCTACGAGCACTACCTGATCACCGAGTCCGTCTTCACCTTCTTGCTGGTCGCGGCAATCTGCCTCTTCGTCGCCGGCCTGCGGACGCGCCTGTTCCGCTACTTCGCGCTCGGGGGTTTAGTCCTCGGGCTGGCGGCGCTAACGCGGCCGGTCGGGCAGGCGCTCCTCGTCGTGCTGCCGTTCGCCTTCCTACCGGCCCTCGGCGGCTGGCGCCCGACGCTGCGGGCCTGTGCGCTGACCGTTGGCTGCTTCGCGCTGCTGATCGTGCCGTGGACCATCCGCAACCAGCTCGTGTTCGGCGAGGCACAGGCGGCGAGCATGGGGCGCTTCCTAATCTCGCGCTCGGTCAAGCACGAGCGCAACTTCAAGTTCTACGACGAGGACGTCGGTGCGTACCCCGGCGAGGCCCCGGAGCGGACGCAGGCCCGTAAGATCGCCCAGGAGGTCACCGACAAACGGCCGGAGCCGGGCCAGATCTTTCAGCGCGTCCGCGACAACCTCAACCTGACCGAGGCCCAGACTGATGCGATGTTGAAGGACATCGCGCTCGAAGCGATCATGCGCGACCCGATGCTCTGGGTGCGCGGCACGGTCGAGATGTTCTTCGAGTTGATCGAGGGGGCGCCGAAGGAGGAGAGCGTCGAGTGGCACCTGCGCAC
>JALYGH010000220.1 GCA_030777205.1 Chloroflexota bacterium | reverse complement strand
CCCTCACGGCGCCCAATTTCCTGGCGCGCCGTGAGGGCTTGGCGCCCGCGCGGCAGGCCAGGCCCTACCGACCGGCTTCGACGGGTCGATTCTGCTCGTTCGCGCCGCCGCGCGGCGGACTCGAGCGGCCACCCGTACCGACCAGCGTGACATTCCGCGAGGGGACGTAGCGACTCTCCAGGCGCAGCGTCCGCACGCCGCCCGCCGTATCCGTGACGGTCCGCACGAAGGACGCCGTGAAACCCTCGCGCGCCGCCTCTACCGCCACCCGCTGCCCCTCCGGCAGGCTAGGCTCGGGCTCGACCACCGGGGTCGGGTCGGCCGGCTTCCGGTCTGTGATCGTCGGTCCGTCCACCTTGACGTTCCAGGTCGGCTTCGTGCCGTACAGCTCGAAGGTGAGGTTGGTGCCCTCGACCTTGGACTGGATCAAGAGATGCGAGCTCGAGTTGTTGAAGAATTGGAGATCGAGGTTGACCGCCTCGTCGACGGTGGCGTCCAGCCCGACGACGCCCTTCGAGGTGTAGGCCGGGATCCAGTACAGGTGCCAGTGGCGCTCCTCGAGCTGGTATCCGGACCAGAAGACCGGCTGGAACAGGGTGGTGGCGACCTGGCAGATGCCGCCGGCGACCGATGGCACCGTCTTGTGCTGGTTGCCGCCGTCGCTGGTGATGCCGAAGGCGACCTGGTAGCCGTTATCCAGTGTCGTCGGGCCGAGTGCCTTGTTGAACGAGAACATCTCGCCCGGCGCGACCACGTGTCCGTGCAGGCGGGAGGCGGCCAGCTTGATGTTGTGCGCCTTCTGCGGCAACGACCCGGCGAACGACGTCGTGGAGCTGTCGATCAGCTCGCGCAGCCCCATCTCGGCGATCCGGTTCGAATCGACCTTCGGCCGGGCAACCTCGACGGGGAGGGCGACCGTGCGCTCGCCGCGCTCCAGCGCCTCGGTGATCGATCGTAACGCGGCGCCCGGCTCCAGCTTGCGTCCCTCCGCGCTCGGACGGATGGGACGGACCTTGCCGCCGTTCCACTCGAGCAGCGCGTCGCGCGGCTCCTGGGTCAGCTCTCCGGCTATCTTGTCGACCCGGGGGCGCAACAGGTCCGTGTTCAGCTTCACGTCGAGCGGACCGCCCTGCGCGCCGGTGAACAGGAGCAAGTCGGCCAGCTCGCGGCGCTCGATCGTCCAGCTTTTCTCGCCGTGTTGGAGCGTCAGCGGACTGGCCAGGACGGCCTCGGCCTTCTGCTTGGCCGGCAGGCGCATCTCATCGGTGACCTGGGGCCGGAGGATCGCGACCGGCAGCTCGACGACTTCGGCGTCGGCCTCCGCCCCCACGCGGAGCCGTCGCAGCGACTCGTCCACGTCGAGCTGCCGGCCGATCTGGGCGGAGGTGAGCTCGAACGTGAAGTCGTCCTTCATATCGAGGCGGGCGTCGCGCATCGGGCGGTCGATCTGGGCGGCCGCCGACTGGACGAACCGTGACAGGACCGCCTGGTCGAAGCTCTCCTCCCAGCCAACGGCCGTACCGTAGCGCAGCGCGTCGAACTGGGCCTGGACCCGGTCGAGGGGCGTGCCTTCGCGTCCGACCCCGAACGCCTGGTCGATGACGGGGGTCGTCGGGAGCTGGAGACCGAGCGTGCCCCAGTCGGTTCGCCACTCGTCGTCGCCGGCCCGCACGAGGACCGGGCGCGCCGTGAGCGCCCGCGCCCGCGCATCGAGCGTCGCCCGCACCTCGGCGACGGTCATCCCGCCGAGATCGACGCCGAGCGCGCTGACGCCCCGGAAGACGCGATCGCGGTGCTCGTACTGGTACCAGCCGATGGCCGCGAGGGGCGCCAGCGCAACGACGATCAGCAGGATCGCGACGAGCGCGAGCCATGGGAACCCGCCGGCCGGCCGGGCCGCATTGTGCTCGAGAGGGTGGCCCTCGACGGTTGGCGCGTCGAACGGCCTCGTACTATCCACGGATTCACGACCTCGTCCAAGGATTCAACCGGAAACCGCCATCCTCGTGACCACAACCGGACCCGGCGCGGCGCACGCATCCCAAAGTGTAACGGGTAGGCCCATCACTTGGTCGTGCGGCCCGTCGCGTTGTCGCCACCTCGAGGCCGCCGCCGCACCGCGGCGCGTCGGTCAATGTTCGGGCAGGTCAGTGGGCCGTCGCCAATAGTGAATGGAGCATCCAGTACACCACCCAGCCGCTCAGCACGACGAACAGCCACATCGGGAAGGTGATGCGGGCGATCTGGCGGTGCTTGCCGTAGTCGCCGCGGAGGGCGCGGCGCAGCGTCACGATCGCGAACGGCCCGACCAGCGTCGCCACGATCGTGTGGATCACCAGGATCGTCAGGTACACCGTCCGTACCCAGCCGTCGCCGGCGAACAGCTTCGTCTCGAACAGCGCCGCCCGCGTCACGTACACCACCAGGAACAGCGCCGCGAAGGTCGTCGCCGTCAGCATCGCGCGCCGATGCAGCACAATATTCCGCTGGTACTTGATGAAGAAGTACCCCAGGAGCAGGAAGAACCCGCTGATGATGATGAGCGACGTGTTGACGAGGGGGACCCACTCGGGGGCGGGGACGCGCGCGGGCATGGCAACCTTCCGAAACACGCGTGGGCCGGCGGGGAGCCGGTTCACCGAGGACCGCCGGTCCTCATCCGGGACGCTGGGGCTCCGCTGGGGGGACGGCGCTGGCCCCGGGCGACCGGGCGGTCGCCGACGCCGTCTCCCCGGCATCGTACTCAGATGGTGAGCGTCGAGCCAACAATCGCCGAGCGGCAGGGCGTCGAGGATGGGGCCTCCGGGCCGGCGATCGTCGTGCGCGGCCTGACCCGCCGCTACGGCGCGCGGGCCGTCGTGGACGACCTGTCGTTCGACGTCCAGAGCGGGGAAGTCTTTGCGCTGCTCGGGCCGAACGGCGCCGGCAAGACCACCACCGTCGAGATCCTCGAAGGGTACCGCGCCCCGACGGCCGGGTCGGTCCGCGTCCTCGGGCTCGATCCGATCCGCGACGCCGACCGGCTGAAGCCGCGGATCGGGCTGATGCTCCAGGAGGGCGGCGTCTACCCATCGATCCGCCCGCTTGAGGCGCTGCGGCTGTTCGCCAGCTTCTACCCGAGCCCCGCCGATCCGGTCGCCCTGTTGCGCCGCGTCGGCCTCGACGACGCCATCCGGACGCGCTACCGCCAGCTCTCCGGCGGCCAGAAAGCTCGCCTGTCGGTGGCGCTTGCGCTCGTCGGGCGCCCGGAGCTCGTCTTCCTCGACGAGCCGACCGCCGCGATGGACCCCGAGGCCCGCCGCGCGACCTGGGAGCTCGTCCGCGGGCTCAAGGCGGACGGCGTGACGGTCCTCTTGACGACCCACTTCATGGAGGAGGCCGAGCAGCTCGCCGACCGCGTCGCCATCGTCGACCGCGGGCGGCTCGTCGCCCTCGACAGCCCGGCCGTCCTCGGGCGCCAGGGGAGCGACCAGGGCGAGCTGCGGTTCCGGGCTACGCCGGGCCTGGCCCTGGCCGACCTGGCCGGCCGACTCGGCGCGCGGGGGGTGCGCGAGGAGCGCCCCGGCGAGTACCGGGTGGCCGTCGACGTCACGCCCGCGGCGATCGCCGCCCTTGCGGCCTGGCTGGCCGAGCGCGAGGTCTTGCTGGCTGACCTGCGGGTCGGGCGCCAGTCGCTGGAGGACGTGTTCCTGCGCCTAACTACCCGTGAGGAGGGCGGCGGCCCGGGCTCGCAGGACGCCGACGTGATGGCTCCGGTCGCGCGGGCCGGGCCGGGCAGCGCCCGTGG
>JALYGH010000219.1 GCA_030777205.1 Chloroflexota bacterium | reverse complement strand
GTTCCGGCGTGTTCCGGGAGTTCTCGGGGCCGCGGCGGAGGCACGCCGGCCGCGCGACGTCAGGAAGGCGACCTCAGTACCCCCGCACGTCGGGCGGACGATGCCGGTCGGCCGACGCAGGTCGACCCTGAACTCCAGGCACACGGCGGGGTCGGAATAGTACCGGAGCGCTTCGAGTCGGGTGCGCGGCTCTCCGTCCGAACCCCATCCTAGCACCGCGGGAGTGATCACTCGAGTGTATTAGTGCCCTCGGTTGCGATGTCACGGAGGGTGGCGAGCAAGATGTCGTTCTGATCCGGGCGGCCGACCGAGATGCGCAGCTTGTCCCGCAACAGTGGCGTGCCGTAGTGGCGGACCAGGATGCCGCGGTCGGCCAGGCGATCGTGCAGCTCCCGGGCGTCCATCCCGATGACGTTGCAGAGGATGAAGTTGGCGCGGGTCGGATGCGGGCGCAGGATGCGGGTTCCGGGCAGCTCACGCAGTAGCCGGTCGCGCTCGGCGACGATCTTGCGGACCGTGCCCATCAGGTGCTCGCGTTCGCGGAGCGACTCGATCATCGCGGCGATGGCGGCCACGTTCGCATTGAACGGCGGCTTGATCTTCCAGAGATGCTCGGCCACTCCGCTCGGCAGGGCCGCGTAGCCGATGCGTAGCCCGGCCAGCCCGGCCCACTTGCTGAACGTCCGCAGGACGACCAAGTTCGGGTAGGTCAGCACCTCGCGGATCATCGACTCGTAGCCCTGGCCGTCGACCTGGGCGAACTCGGCGTACGCCTCGTCGAGGACGACGAGCGGGCCGGCACCGAGCAGTCGGCGCACGTCGGCGGTCGGCATGACCGTGCCGGTCGGGTTGTTCGGCGAGGTCAGCAGGATCAGCTTCGTCCTCGGCGTGATCGCGGCGAGGGCGGCATCGACGTCGATCGCGAAGGCGTCGTCGCGCGGCACCTCCACCACCCGAGCGTCGCAGAGCCGAGCGTTGAAGGCGTACATCCCGAACGAGGGCGGGAAGTCGAGCACCTCGTCGCCCGGCTCGATGTACGCCCGCATCAGCAGGTCGATCAGCTCGTCGGCGCCGTTGCCGAGCATCAGGTGCTCGGCGGGCACGCCGGCGTAGTCGGCCAGGGCGGTCCGTCCCTCGCGCTGCGCCGCGTCGGGGTACACGTGATACGTCGAATACTGGCTCAGCCGCTCCTGAACGAGTGGCGACGGCCCGAACGGGTTCTCGTTCGCGTCGAGCTTGACGATGCTCTCGACTGGGCGGCCGAGCCGCTCGGCCAGCGCGGCCGGATCGGCCGGCGGCGAGTACGCCTCGAGGTCGGCGACGCAGCGGCGCACGGCGGACGGTTGGATCGGGCGTTGGCGGAGGTCGGGCCGAATCGTCATCGGGGTTCCTCGCCGTCGAGCTCGCTCAGGCGTACGTCGATCGCCTCGGCATGGGCGTAGAGCCCCTCGGCGTGGGCGATCGCCATGGCCGGTGGCCCGAGCCGGCGCAGGTCGCCCGGCCCGAACGCGAACACGGACGTGATCTTCAAGAAGTCGTCGAGGTTCAGCGGCGAGCTGAAGCGGGCCGTGCCGCCGGTCGGCATGATGTGGCTCGGGCCGGCGGTGTAGTCGCCGATGCTCTCGACTGACCATTCGCCGACGAACACCCCGCCGGCGTTCTCGACCAGGCCGAGCTTCGACCAGGCGTCGGCGAAGCAAAGCGCCAGGTGCTCGGGGGCGTACTCGTTGGCGAACGCGATGCCGGCCTCGATGCTCGGGACCAGCACGACCGCGCCGCGTGCCGCCGCCGAGGATCGAATGATCTCGGCCCGCTCGGCCGTCTCGAGCATCCGCTCGGCCTCGGCCAGCGTCGCCTCGATCGTCGCGCGCGACGTGCAGAGCAGGATCGGCTGCGCCAGCGGGTCGTGCTCCGCCTGGGCGATCAGATCGGCGGCCAGGAAGCGCGGATTCGCCGTCCCGTCGGCGACGAGCAGGCACTCGGTCGGCCCGGCCAGCCCGTCGATCCCGACCGCCCCGTACACCTTCTGCTTGGCCAGGGTGACGAACAGGTTGCCCGGCCCGAGGATCTTGTCGACCCGCCCGACCGACTGGGTCCCATAGGCGAGCGCGGCGATGGCCTGGGCGCCGCCCATCCGGTACACGGCGTCCACGCCGGCGATCTTCGCCGCCGCCAGCAAGGCCGGCGCCACCTCGCCATCCGGGCCGGTCGGCGAGGCCATCACCACCTCGCGGACGCCGGCCACCCGGGCCGGGATCGCCGCCATCAGGACCGAGCTGGGGTACGGCACCCGGCCGCCGGGCGCGTAGATGCCGACGCGGGCGAGCGGACGGATAATCTGGCCGGTGGCTCCGTCGCCCGCGAAGTCGATCCAGGTGTTGCGGCGGGCGCGCTCGTGGAACTGGCGGACCCGCTCGGCGGCCGCTTCGAGCCCGGCATAGAGATCGTTGGAGATGGATTTCGCCGCCGCGTCGAGCGCCTCGGTTGGGACGCGCAGCTCCTCCACGTCACGGCCGTCGATCGCGCGGGTGTAGCGGCGGACCGCCGTGTCGCCCTCCGCGCGGACGTCCCGGATGATCCGATCGACGACCTCGCCCGGCCCGAGGTCGGCACCGAAGACCTCGCGGATCTTGTCGCGGACCGCGTCCGGCAGCGGAGTGTCTTCGAGCGCCCGCCGCCCGAGTAGCACCCGGCGCGCCTCCTCCAGGTCGTCGAAGCGCGCGATTGGGAGACCACCCGTCCGTTCCGCCGTACCCGCCGCCGCCGTCGCCATCCCTCGCCTACTCCTCATCAGTCCGTTCGTGGAGTTGGCGCTTCAGCGCCTCGAAGCTCCACGACTTGCTCTCGAATACGTACTGAAGCCTGCCCACCGACACGTCGCTCGCGCCGGCCCGCCGCAGCGCCTCGACCGCCTGGAGCAGCAGCTTGCTCTGGACGACCACCGTCGCGGCGTACCAGCCCTCTTCGCCGCCCGCCTTCGGGTACACTTTCGAGATCGTCGGGCCGCGCAGACCGGCTACCTCGGTGTGCCGCGTCACCAGCCGCGCGACCGCGTCCGGCGATTCCCCCCGAATGTTGCCGTTGAGGGTGAAGAACTCCCGCGAGCGGAGCTGCGCCTCGATCAACTCGAGCATGTCGCGCGCGACGCCCAGCTTGTTCTCGCACCGAAGCAGCGCCGCCCGGTTACCGATCAGGCAGGCCTGCGACTCGACGATCGTGCCGCCGCTGACGCGCTTGAGACGGTTCTCCCGCAGCGTCACCCCACTGCTGACCAGGTCGACGATCACGTCCGCCGCGCCGAGCGCCGGCGCCGCCTCGAGCGCGCCGCTCGACTCGACGAGCGTGAAGTAGTTGATCCCGTTGTCGAAGAGGAACTGGCGGCTCAGGTTCGGGTACTTGGTGGCGACGCGCAGCTCGTGGCCGCGCACGCGGAAGTCGGCCGAGATCTCGGCCACGTCGGTCACGCTACTGACGTCGATCCAGCCCTCCGGGACGGCCAGGACGAGCGCGCACGCGGCGTAGCCAAGCTGCTGGTGGAGCACGACGACGTTGTCGTCCTCGTGGCGGTGCTCCTGGACGACGTCGTAACCGGTGATCCCGAGATCGACGCTGCCCTCGGCGACCTTGGTGAAGATGTCGTTGGCCCGCTGGAACAGCACCTCGACGCCGGGCAGGGCCGATATCACGGCGCGGTACTGGCGCGGATTGGGTCGGTTCACCTTCAGCCCGCAGGCGGCCAGGAACTCGAGCGTCTGGTCCTCCATGCCCTTCGAGGGCAGGGCCAGCCGCATGAACGGGCCGGTCGTCCCGTTGGTCCGCGCCGCCGCCGGCGCAGCCACGCGGCCGTTCCGCGCGATGGCACGGCCGCTCCGGAGGCTCGGGAGTCGTTCGCGGCTCATAGTCGTTCCCGTACGCCGGCCGGCAGGCCCGCCGTGTCCAGGTCCGACTCCTCGTGGGTGCGCAGGTCGCGCAGAACGACCCGCCCGCGCTCGCGCTCCCGCTCCCCAACGATCAGCGCCAGCGGGATGCCCTCGCGGTCGGCGTGGCGCAGGTTGAGGCGGACGCCGCGCAGGCGCACGTCCAGCTCGACGTCGATGCCGGCCGCGCGCAGCTCGCGCGCGCAACGCGTCGCGACCGGCTCGTCGTCCGGCGTGAGGGGCACGACCAGGACGTCGACCGGCCGGGGCGGCTGCTCCTCGACGCCCTCGGCTTCGAGGGCCAGCTTGAGGCGCTCCAGGCCGAAGCTGAAGCCGCAGGCGGGGACGCTCTCCCGGCCCCCGAGCGAGCGCACCAGATCGTCGTAGCGGCCCCCGCCGCCGAGCTGGCTCGTCAGCCCCGGAGAGCCCTCGTGGTGCAGTTCGAAGACCAGCCCGGTGTAGTAGCGCAGCCCGCGCCCAAGGCTCAGATCGACCGTCACCGAGGATGGCGACACCCCGTACTCGTCGAAGAGCGCGAGCGCCCGTTCGATCTCGCGCAGCGGCGCGCGGTCGAGGTTGTGGCGGGCGAGCAAGGAATCGAGGCCGGTGAAGGCGACATCGGCCGGGCCGGAGAGATCGTGGAGCTGCACCACGAACTCGGCCGCCTGACGAACGCGGTCGGTCGGGTCCAGCCGGCCGGCCTTCGCGACGAGGCGGCTGACGATCTCTTCGGCCGTCCGGGAGCCGCCCTCCAGCACGAGGTTCGCCCGGCCGAGCAGGTCGCCGGCCAGGTGCGCCGCGCCCTCGGATCCGAACTCGGCCAGCAGGGACGGCAGGAGACTCGGCTCGTCCTCGCCGTCGTCGCGGTTGGTGCCGCCGAAGCCCATCATCGCCAGCACGCGGTTCACGACCTCGTCCGGATCGGCGCGCCGGCGGGCCAGGTTCTCCATGTTGTTCAAGATCAGCGCCTGGCCGTGCTCCTCGATCCCGAGCTGCTCCAGGAGCTGGAGGACGGCGCCGAGGTGGCCGACTACCAGGCGATAGTCGCGCAGGCCGGCCGCTTCCAGCGCGCCGCACGCCGCGCCGAGCACCTCGGCGTCGGCCGCCGGCCCGCCGCCGCCGATGCACTCCAGCCCGACCTGGGTGAACTGGCGGTAACGGCCGCGCTGGGGCTTCTCGTATCGAAACGTCGGGCCGGCGTAATGGACGCGGACCGGGAGCGGACGGTCCTGGAGCTGGTTGACGTACGCGCGCATGATCGAGGCCGTGAACTCGGGCCGCAGGCAGAGCTTCCGGTTCCAGTGCGTGAACGCGTACATGCGGGCGGCGATCTCTTCGCCGGACTTGCGGAGGAAGAGGTCGAGGTTCTCGATGACCGGCGTGTCGATGCCGCGATAACCGTACATCTCTAAGTGATCGCGAAGCGTGCCGGCGAGGGCCCGCATCCGGGCATCATCGGGCGGCAGGGCATCCAGCGTCCCGCGGACGCGCTGTACTTCGAGCGTTTCGATCACGGTTGTCAATCCTGGAGGCGGCGCAGGATTCTAGCACGCGATCGGCCGGTTCACCGGAATCGGCCCGTTCCGGGTGGCGGCTGGCGAAGCGGGCCGCCATGGCGCACAATAGCGCCACTCCACCGAGGAGGAAGCGCATGGCTGAGGAGTTGGAGGTCGGCGCGGTCGCACCCGACTTCACCCTGCCGGCCCACACCGACACGGACATCACGCTGTCCAGCCTGCGGGGCAAGAAGGTCGCCCTGCTGTTCTACGTCTTCGATTTCAGCCCGGGTTGAACGAACGAGCTGACGTCCTTTAGGGACGTATACGATCATGTGACGTCGGCCGACGCGGAGTTGCTCGGCATAAGTGGCGACCACCTCTGGGCGCACAAGGCGTTCGCGAAGCAGCTCGGCGGCCTACCCTTCCCACTGCTCGCGGACTGGGGGATGAACGTCACCAAGCTGTACGGCGTGCACAACGCGGAGCGGAACGTGCCGAAGCGCGTCGTGTTCGTCCTGGACCGCGACGGCGTCGTTCGGTTCAAGAACAACGAGTTCAACGCCCGCGAGCCCGACCACTACGCCCAGGTCCTGGAGGAGCTGGCGAAGCTGCCGTAGGGTAGCGGTCAGGCCCCCGCCCTCAGCATTGTGGGCGGGGGCCTCCCGCAATCTGTCACACCGGCGCCTGGGTCAGGATTGCCCGCAGCTCGTCTCGGTAGGCCCAGAGCTGCACGGCGACGATCAAGGCCGCCAGCAGGCCGAGCGCCGCGACCACGAGGTAGGGTACGAACGCCCCTTGGTCGGCAGCCGTCTGCTTGGTAGGCGGGTTGGAAGCTGTTACCGCGGCTCCTGTCTCATGCTCTTCCACGTTCGGCTCCTGCCGGTTCTTGAATGCCGCGCGTCCCACCCGCGTCCCCCAGGTACCCTCGTCGAGTCACGAGCCGGTCGCCGACTCGCACGGTAGATGAGTTGCCGACGATGACGACGGTTTTCATGTCGACGGCATGGTCGTCAAGGTCCGCCAGCGTCGCGATTTTTACCGATTGATCGGGCCGGTACGCCTCGCGCACGATGCCGATCAGCGTGTCGGCGGGCCGGTGACCGAGTAGGATCTCCTTCGCTCGCGTGAGCTGGCGGCGTCGACGCGCGCTGGCCGGATTGTAAAGGGCGATCACCAGGTCGCCGGTGGCAACCGCGGCGAGGCGACGTTCGATCTGCTCCCATGGCACGAGCAGGTCGCTCAGGCTGATCGCGGCGAAGTCGAGCATCAGCGGCGCGCCAAGCAAGGCTGCCGCGGCGGTGGCGGCCGTCACGCCCGGCACCACCTCGACCGCCAACGGTTCCGATGCCCGGGGATTCGGCGGCTGCGAGCCCGAGGCTTCCGATGCTTCGGGCGTTGATGTCCGGCACTCCGGCGTCTCACTACCGGCCGGGCTACGAAGCAGCTCATAGACCAGCCCGGCCATCCCGTAGACGCCGACATCGCCGCTCGAGACGAGCGCGACGCGCTTCCCCACTCGGGCGAGCGCGATGGCTGCCGCGGCCCGCTCGCGCTCCTCGCCGAGCTCGTACGGCCGCAGCACTGAGGTCGGTAGGATCGTCGTCAGTAAGTCGAGGTAGGCGCGGTATCCGATTACCGCGTCCGCATCCAGCAGCGCGCGGCGGGCGCGAGGCGTCAGCAGGTCGAGCGCCCCGGGGCCGAGGCTCACCAGAACCAGGTGTCCGCGCCCGACGGGCGAAGTGCCGCTTCGCCGCGCGATGGCAATCGTCCCCATCGCCGACTTCCGCTTCGGAACAACCAGCGCGCCACCCTCGCTGGCCAGAATCGCGGCCGGCTCGCACACCCCCGGCGTGCCGACGTGCCGAGCAACCTCGGCCGATGGGCTCGGCGCGTCTCCGACCGCCGCCAGTTCCTCAGCCGGGTAGCCGCGCAGCGGGACACCGAGCCGGGCCGCCAGTTCCACCACGCCCGGCTCGTCAAGGCGTCGATCGATCGTCGCGGTCAGCGCGACGCTACCC
>JALYGH010000218.1 GCA_030777205.1 Chloroflexota bacterium | reverse complement strand
TCCTGCTGTTCGTCACCCACGACCGGCGCGAGATGGTGCACTGGAACGTCACCGCCCACCCCACAGCGGCCTGGGGCTGGCGGCTGGTCTGGCCCCGGCGCTCGCGTGGCCGCCCGGGCCGCCCCCGCCTCGCCGCCGAGACCCGAGCGTTGATCGCCCGGATGGCGCGCGAGACCCCCGCCTGGGGCAGCGAGCGGATCCGCGGCGAGCTCCTGAAGCTCGGCATCGTGGTCAGCAAGCGCTCGGTCCAGCGCTACCGGCAACGGGGGCCGGCGCGCCCGCCGAGCCAGACGTGGCGGACCTTCCTGGCCAACCACCGGCCGCAGATCTGGGCCGCCGATCTCTTCACCGTCCAGACCTTGACCTTCAAGACGCTCTACGTCCTGCTGTTCGTCACCCACGACCGGCGCGAGATGGTGCACTGGAACGTCACCGCCCACCCCACCGCGGCGTGGGTATGGCGGCAGCTCATCGAGGCGACCCCGTGGGGCCGGACGCCCCGCTACCTGCTGCGCGACCGAGACGCGGTCTACGGCGGCGACTTCGCGCCGCGGGCCCGGCGCCTGGGACTCGCGACGCTGCTCAGTCCGGTGCGGGCGCCCCGGGCCAACGCCATCGCGGAGCGGGTGATCCGGACCCTCCGCCGCGAGTGCCTCGACCACCTCATCATCCTGAACGAGCGGCACCTGCGGGCGATCCTCGTCGAGTTCGTCCGCTACTACAACGCCGAGCGGCCGCACCGGACGCTCCGCCTCGAGACGCCCGTCCCGGCCACCCGTCCCTCGGCGGGTCCGATCCGCTCACGACCTGTGCTCGGGGGGCTGCACCATACCTACGAACGCGCCGCGTGACTGCGGCCGCCCTTTTCCACCCCCACACCATGGAGCCGCACCATCCGCAGCGTCAAAGTCCGGCCGTCTCATGTCCCGTCTCGGCCAGCAGCGCCGCGAGCCCGTGGACGGTCTCGTCGCTCAGGATGTCACGGTCGTGCTGCACAGCGTGGGACGCCTTGCCTGGCTTCATACGCGCCAGGGCAAGGCCCATGCACACGTATCGTCGCGTCGCTCGACCGGCGGGCCGCCTCCTCGGATCGTGTGGTGGTATGCGCCGCGGCGGCATGCACCCATGCCTCCACGCCAGTATCCCGCTGGCCACCGGGCCGGAGGTATCGAGCGCGGGCCCGGACGATACGCCCGCTGATCGGGACGGCCGCCTGCACGATCGTCACAACTGCTACATTGCGCCCGCTGCTCTGTTTTGCTCGGGCCACGATGGACGAGACCTTGAACCGAAGGAGACGGACGTGGGCCAGGATGAGGGTGCATCGTTTCGGGGGAAGATCGGTCGCACGCGCGAGGAATCCACGCCGTGGTGGCCGGAGCGGATCGGCGCGCCGCCGGGCGCACCGAACATCGTGGTCATCTACATGGACGACATGGGCTTCTCCGACCCGGGCTGCTTCGGCTCCGAGATCGAGACCCCGAACATCGACGCGCTGGCGGCGCGCGGGCTGCGCTTCAACCACTACACGACCCACCCCATCTGCTCGCCCGCGCGCGCGGCCCTCCTGACCGGGATCGATGCCCACGCGGTCGGGACCGGCTGGCTCGCCAACAACGACCCCGGCTACCCGGGGTACTCGGGCGAGATCCCGCTGGACGCCGCGACGATCGCGGAGACGCTGCGCGCGCGCGGCTACGAGACCATCATGACCGGCAAGTGGCACAACACGCCCACGCTGGACTCGGTTCCCTCGGGACCGAAGCACAACTGGCCGACCCAGCGCGGGTTCGACACCTTCTACGGCTTCATGGAGGGCGAGACCCACTTCTTCTTCCCGTCTCTCCTGCGGCTGAACAACCAGACCCTGCCGGTAGATGAGTACCCGCCCGGGTACTATTCGACCGACGATTGGACGGACCGGGGCATCCAATTCGTCAAAGAGCTCCGCGCCTCGTCCGCGACCAAGCCGTTCTTCCTCTACATCGCCCACAACGCGGTGCACGCGCCGCTGCAGGCCAAGCCCGAGGACCTCGCCAAGTACCGCGGCCGCTACGACGCCGGCTGGACGGCGATCCGCGAGGCCCGGTACCGCCGGCAGCTCGAGCTGGGGATCATCCCCGCCGATGCGGCGCTCGCCCCGCACGACCCGAACGTGCCGGAGTGGGACGCGACCGACCCCGAGGATCGTCCGCTGCTCGTCCGGCACATGGAGCCGTACGCGGCGATGCTCGACTGCGTCGATCAGAACGTCGGCAAGCTCGTGGCCTTCCTGGAGGCGATCGGCGAGCTCGACAGCACGATCATCGTCTTCACGTCGGACAATGGCGGCACCGATGCCGGTGGGCCGATCGGCATGGTCAACAACAACCGGCGCTACAGCGGGCTGGCGCCGAAGTCCGCCGACGAAGAGCGCGCCCGGATCGACGAGCTGGGCGGCCCGCGCAGCGTGTCCCTCTACCCCAGCGGCTGGGGCCAGGCCTGCAACACGCCCTTCCCGACGTACAAGACGTACACCGGGGGCGGCGGTCGACGAGTCTCGTTCATCATCTCGTGGCCCGAGAAGATCCGCGACCACGGGGCGATCCGCCGCCAGTTCATCCACGTCACCGACGTCATGCCGACGCTGCTCGACCTCGCCGGCGTCGACCCGCTCGCGACGATCAACGGCGAGCCCGCCCACCCCTTGAGCGGCAAGAGCTTCGCGCCGGTTCTCTTGGATGCTGCCGCGCCCTCATCTCGCAGTGAGCAATACTACGAGTGCTGGGCGAACCGCGCCTACTACCGCGACGGCTGGCTCGCGCGATCCATCCAGCGGCGCGGCGAGGCGATCGACATGGACAACTGGACCCTCCACAACCTCGAGGAGGACTTCTCCGAAAGCATCGACCTGCGCGCCCGGTGCCCCGACAAGCTCGCCGAGCTGGTGGAGGCGTTCGACGCCGCCGCCTGGCGCAACACGGTCTACCCGCTGGACAACCGCAACCGGGCCCAGAAGTTCTTCGACACGCCGGCGTTCGCACGGGCGCTGGCGGATGAGGCGCGGACGTACCTGCCCGGCATGCAGACCGTCCACCGCGCCGATGTGCTCCCGAAGCTCGGCGACCGCTCGTTTCGGATCAGCGTGCGCTTCAACTGCACCGCGACCGATCGGGGGATCCTCTGGGCCATCGGCGACCCGATCGGCGGCATGGTGGCCTGGATCGAGGAGGGCAGGCTCCACGTCCACTACAACGGCTTCGGCGATACCGTGACGCTGCCGGGCGTAGCCGTGCACGAAGGGGACCACGAGGCGATCATCGAGTACGAGGCGACGGGCGGCCGTGCGGGCCGCGGACGGCTCGTGGTCGATGGCGACGAGGCGGTCGGCTGGACGGCGATGTCGCCGACGCTGAGCTTCGGAGTCTTCGAGGGCCTGGACATCGGGCTCGACCGGCGGGGACCGGTCTTTCCCGACCTGTTCGACCGGCACGGATCGTTCCCCTATACCGGTTCGATCCGAGATGTCAGAATCGAACCGGGCGCCCGGGCGCCGCGCCCCTGACCCCCTCCCGTATCCCGCGCCCGCGGGGCACGTCATTGTCCGTGTACGGGCCGCGGGGCCTGACTCCGTGCGGGTGGAGGAGACGGTGCCCGCTACCGGCGCCGTGGACGCTGAGGTCCGAAGCACGACGAAGGGCGGAGCGTTCGAGGCCGCACCGCCCTTCGTGTCCCGGACTCACGCTACATCGACGGCTTGTAGCTACCGTCCAGGTCCTTCGGCTCGGCCTCGGAGGCCCCGCGGCAGCGGGAGGCGCAGAGGTAGTAGGTCCGGCCCTCGTGCCCGCTCGTGTGCTTCGCCGTCGCAGAACGCCGCCTGCGCGCTCCCCATGATCCCGCCCTCCAGGTACGGCGCGCCGGCCTAACCCGGCCGCCGAGCGGTTATAGCCGGCACGGCGCCCTGGCGATGAGCGAATCTTCCTCTCATTCGCGGCCAGCCAACTCCGCGTGCGAGCGAACGGACGGTATCGCTACGACGATGGCCAGCTTTGGCTTACCACGGGTAGGCTCCTATACTAGGCGCGCGGCAACATGGCCGTCCCAGTCGCCACGGTCAGCCTCTGTGCGCGGGCCTGGCCGCCTTTAGGCGCGCTACTTACCGGATACACGATACACGTGACCCCGCCTGGTCACGCCGTCGGCCTAGTGTAATGCGGTGCATCACGCCTATGTAGCTCTTGACGGTAGTGGACGAACTACCGATAGCAAATCCATCCCGGGGCAGCGCGAGCTGGTGCTCGCGTGAGATGGACGCTGCCGCCCGCGCCGCTGCAACGGCCGGGCGGTGACGTCCGGCATGGAGGTGCCGGCTGGGAGGACAAGCCTGGACGGTGGATCTGCCCCAGAGCAAGGGACCCCGAATTCCCACCTATTCGATCCTCTACAGCAGCGAGTCCGTCAGGTAGCCGCCTACAACGCTGAGTTCAATGAGTACGAGCAGTTCGTGGAGTACGAGCAGTCGTGGCAGCCCTGAGCGAGCTTGCCGGGCGGCTGGCGCCCGCGATCTCGGCGGCCCCGCACGCCGATAGCGCTTTCGACTGGTAACTCACGTCCCGATACGGGGAGCCGGCTCGCAGGGCGGCGATGCTGCGGCGGAGGCCGCCCAGCTCACGAACGCGGACGTGGAAGATCTGAGCATATCTGAGGGGCCTGTTGCCGAACTCTTCCGGTGGGGGCCGTGGCGGTGGTACGCTGGTGATGGGAGCCAGTTCGATCGTCGT
>JALYGH010000217.1 GCA_030777205.1 Chloroflexota bacterium | reverse complement strand
GGCTCGGCGAGGGCCGCCGCTCCTACGTCCCGGGTCCGGGCCGACGCGCCGCGACCCGCGCGGGCGAATGACCGCTACTGCCTCGCCGCGGCGGCGCAGATGCCGAGCAGGAAGTCTGCCAGTTTCTTCAAGTCGGCCGTCGCGACGTGCTCCTCGCGAGTGTGCGGCTTGCGCATCGCCGCGCTCAGGCACACCGACGGCAGGCCGAGCTCCCAGAACGTGTTGGCGTCGCTGCCGCCGCCGGTGGCGATCGCGCGGTACGGCACGCCGGCCCACGCCGCCGCCTCGCGGGCCAAGCGCGGGCCGAGGTCGTCGTCGGCGAGGCGGTATGCGCGGTACTCGCGCTTCGTCGCGACCTCGACCATGCAACCGGACTCGGCCGCCGCCGCCTCCCAGACCGCCGTCAGGTCGCGCACGACCTGCTCGACCCGGGCGTCGTCGAGCGAGCGCGCCTCCGCCTCGATCTGCGCCCGGGGCGGCACGGCGTTGCGGACGGTCCCGCCGCTGATCAGGCCGACGTTGCAGGTCGTCTGGGCGTCGAGGCGGCCGAGGGGCGTGCGCGAGATCGCGCGGGCGGCGGCAAGGATCGCGCTGCGGCCATCCTCGGGCTTCATGCCGGCGTGGGCGGCCATACCGTTGAACGTGGCGCTGATGCTGATGTAAGTCGGGGCGGCCCCGATGATCGTGCCGACGTCCCCCTCCGCGTCCGGGACGAAGCAGAGCTTCGCCTTCAGCTTCGAGACGTCGAGCTTTGCCGCGCCGAGGTGCGCCCGCTCCTCGCCCCAGGTCAGGACGATCTCGAGCGGCGGGTGGGGCAGGTTGTGCTCGCGGATCAGGCGCAGCACCTCGAGGATCGCCGCGATGCCGGCCTTGTCGTCGGCCCCGAGGATGGTGTCACCGTCGCTCCAGACGACGCCGTTCACGACGATCGGGCGGATGCCCTCGCCGGGCTGGACGGTGTCGAAATGGGCGCTCAGCGCGATCGGCAGGCCGGTCCCGCCGGGCAGGCGGGCGACCAGGTTGCCGACGCCGTCCTCGCCGGTGCCGTCGTTCTCGACGCTCAGGCCGAGCGCCTCGAGATCGGCGGCGAGCCGGCGGACGATCGCCTGCTCCTTGAAGGTCGGCGAGTCGATCTGGACGAGGTCGATGAAGGTCCGGGTGACGCGCGCCTCGTCGGCCCGCGCTTCGGCGGCCGTGACCATGCGGCCCTCCCGCGTTGCGATTCAGGCTAGGCCGTCATCGTAGCGCGAAGGGGGAGGCCCGTGAGGGTGCGGGCCTCGAGCCGTTCACTGCATCGAGGATCGCGCAAGCGGCTCGGACGGGCCGAGGGCGAGCCTCCCGCCGGCCCCGCTTCCGGGTTCCGTGAAGCTACTCGTGCCCACGCTGGTCGTCGTCGAGGAGTTGTTGTTGGAAAAGTTCGGATCACTACGGGACGAGTTGGCGCCCACGCCGACGGTAAACGACGAGGCCCCGACACCCTGGGGCACGCGCACGGTCAGCGTGACGGTGGTCGAGGTGTAGCGGTCCAGGCGCCCCAGATTGCACGAGAAAGCGTTGGTCGGCACTCCCGGCGAGCAGCTCCCGTTCGACGCCGACACGCCGACGACCGTGACGCTACTCGGCCCGGATACGTTCGCGGTCAGGGTCAGGCTGTCGACGTTCTCTGGGCCGGAGTTGTACACGCTCGCGGAGTACACGATCTCCTGGCCGGCCGACACCGAAGGCGGCCCGGTCAGCGAGACCGCGACGTCGGCGCCGCTGTCCGAGCTGCCGCCGTTGTCGTTGTCGTCCCCGTTGTCACTGCCGTTATCGTTGTCGTCCCAGCCGTACGGCGTGGGCGTCCTGGTCGGCCTTGGGGTGGCCGTGGCGAGGGCATTCAGGACGGTCAGCTCGATCTCCTTGCAGGGGATCGTCGAGTCCACGTAGAAGGTGTACTTGTGCTTGCCAGGATAGGTTGGCTTGACGATCCACTCCCAGACCAGGCCGAGCTGACCCGACCGCTCGCGCTGGAACTGGGTCGGCTCGGTCCCGGCCAGGCGACCGTACGGGTGCGGCCGCGCGGAGGACACGGCGATCAGGAGGTCGTTCCCGACGCGCGGCTCGGCCGGCGCGTACGTGATCTGCTCGTCGCCGTGGCAGACATCGACGACGGGCGTGGTGGCGGGGTTCGTGGTCAGGCCGCCCGAGCTCGTGATCCCCGAGCTGTCGACGCTGCCTGTACCGCTGCTGATTGAGGCGGGAGGCTGGCCGGTGCCGGTGGTGCCCCAAGGGATGGGCGTGCCGGCGGTGAAACTGCCGCCCACCGGCGTGGAGGTCGGCGTTGCGTACGGATCGTAGGCCGGAGCTCCGTACGGCGTCGGCGTCCCATACGGCTGGGCGGCGGCGCTCGTGAAGTAGGCGCTGCTGCCCACCTGGAAGGCGCCGGTTAGCGAGCTATCCGGTAGGGCATCCGGCCGGGCGATCGCGTGCAGCGCGTTCGGCTGGAACTGGGCGTAGAACGGCGAGGACCGCGCACCCGCGAGGAGATCGCTCGGGACGTTCTCGCCGGTCAGGACAGAGCGGAAGGCCTCGCCGAGCGGCACGGTTTCCACCTGGCCGGTCCGCGCGTCGAAGGCCATGACGCCGCGTTCCCAGCGCAGGTACACGGCGTCCGGCAGGCCGGGATCGCGCGTCGGGCCGCTCACCGGCAGGCCCCAGACCTCCAGGGCCAGGCCGGGCAGGAGCCCGCGCTCGCCGGTGCCGTCGGGGAACGCGTCCTCGAACCTCACCGTGTCGAGGAAGGCCCGATAGACCCGACCGGCAGGCCCTGCCACTCATCCGGCGCGTTGGCGCGGATGAACGCCTGGACCTGTGCGGCGTAGTCCGGCGCGCCGGGCCACGGGGCGCTACCTGTCAGCGCGGGATCGGGCTGCGGCAGCGTCCGTCCGCCGATGCGGACGCCCGGGACGGCGCCCATGTCGAGTAAGGGCAGCGTACTCACGCTGCCATCCGGGCCGACCTTCAGCGCGTGGTTGCGGAAGAGCTGGACCTCCGCCCCGAGGAGCGTGAACGGGTTGGAGATGGCCGGGCCAAAGGTGCGCAGTCCACCCCGAGCGCGATAGTAGTTGCCGATCGCGCCGTCGGCCACGGCATAGGTGTCGACCGCCTGACGGATCGAGGTGTTCACCCGTGCGGCGGGCACCCCACTCGCGGCGCTGACGGCGGTCGGCGCATGATAGGCCGGTGCGACGACGGCCCAGACAATCGCGGCCACGGCGACGACGCGTACAACCCAACCGGCCACGGAACGGGGTGCCCCGGGGTGCCGCCCGCACCCGGCCGGGGCACCTTCGGTCGTCTCCCTCGACGTCGACTCGATCCGCCCGTCATCGTTCTGGTGCGAGTTCTCGGACGTACGCACGGGCTGCTCCCCGGGTGACGTCGGGCGGGCCCCGCTCTATGCCGCCCGACCGGACGGAAGGGGCGCTCGCGGCCCGCCGGTACGGCTCCCGCGGCGCCATCGAGGCCATCACGTAGCGCGATGCTTAGCTCCCCACCGGACGGTCACGGCCGCCCGATCGAAACGCGCGGCTGTCGAACCCGGCCTACCGGATGCGAGACTCGGTCGCGTCCTGGTGCCGGCACGCCCATTGTACTCGCTCGCGCGCCGGATTGGTACCGTTTTGTGATCGCCCAACCGGCGGACGTTGTTGGGCCGGTCTCCGACGGTCGGCGGGACGCTCAAGCGGTGTCTTGCGACTGTCGATAGCGGGACGCGCTATACGCCAGGCGCCGCGCCCGGTACTGGGGATCTTGCTGGTAGCGCAGGCGCTCGCGCTCGGCGTGCCGACACCGCGGGCACAGCGCCCGGGCCGGCTGTTCTGTCCGGCGGCGGCGCGTGACGTGCGCGCCGCACGCTTCACACGAGAACGACAGTCCGGTGGCGTGACGCGCCCCGTTCTCGTTCGAAGGCCGCTCGGCGGGCAGCTCCCGTGGGTGCAGCGCGATGAAGCGCCGGGCCGCCTCCGCGGCGGAGTGGCAGGCGGAGGTGCTCACCGGTGTAGTCCGCTGCGGGACGGCCCGGAACACTTCGGCCGTCGTGCCGTCCTCGACGAACCAGAAATAGCCGTGCTCGGTCATCACGGTCCAGACGCGCGGGACCGGCTCTCCCCGCGTCCGCGCCCGCGCCAGACCGATGGCCTGGACATCCATCCCGATCCGCTCTCGTACGCTCGCCGCCACCTCTTCTGGCTGCATGAGGGTCCCTGGCCCGGCCCCGGCCCTGTTGACGACCGGTGCGTGAAGTACGCTAGCATGGGCAGACTTTGGCAACATGCGTGCCGGACCGTCGCGCCGTTACCAGAGCGCGGCCGGATCGCCGCCGGGTGCGGAGCAAACACCCCCGATGGGGGAACGGGCGGGCGAGGACAAGCCTACCCGCGGCCGGCCTGTTGGCGAATGCTCTCGGCGGCGCGACGCTCCATCTCCTCGAGTTTCACCAGCCGACCGCGGAAGTACGGATCCGTGCTGAACTCGGCCGCGAGGAACGTCTTGATCAGGTCGAACGCGAGCTGGTCGCCGACGATCTGGGCCCCGAGGCACAGCACGTTGGCGTCGTCGTGCTCGACGCACTGATGCGCCGAGTACATATCGTGGCAGAGGGCAGCCCGGATGCCCGGGATCTTGTTCGCCGCCATGCAGGCGCCGATACCCGTCCCGCAGACCATGATGCCACGGTCGGCCTTGCCATCCAGGATCGGCTTGCAGACGGCCTGGGCGACATCGGGGAAGTCGACGCGCTCGCCGGTGTGCGTGCCGACGTCCTCGACCTGGTGTCCCCACTCCTTCAGGGCCTCGACGACCGGGCCCTTGAGGTTGAATCCGGCGTGGTCCGCGCCGATCACGATCCGCATGGCTGTTTCCTTCTCCGCATCACTCCCCGCGCCCGCCCGATGCGTCGGGGCGGGACAGGGAGCCGTCATGTCTGCCACCCGTCATCGTAGCCGACGAGGACGAGTGTGCCCGGATCCGGTGATGCCCGATCCGGGGCCTGGTCAACCGTATCCTGGCCCGTCGCGAGGACTGGAAGCGGAGTCGGCTGAGGATGATTGAACGGGGCGGGGGTGCACACCCCCGCCCCGTCACGAACGGGCGAAGTCTGCGATGACGGTCGGCGTGGCCAGGTCGAAGCCGACCACGTCGAGCATGCCGGGGTCGTTCGGGTCCGCGATGGTGAACCCGTTGGAGACCATTGCGACGACGATCAGCCTGGCCGGGATGCCCGTCTTCTCCCGGTAGCGCCTGAGCGCCTGGACAGGGTGGATCTTGCCGAACCACGTCTCCGAGTCGGTCAGGATCACGAAGACGTCGGCGTCGACCTTGCGCTCCAGCGCCCAGAGCATCGGGAGCGCGCAGTCCGTGGCCCCGAACGGCAGGCCGTCCGTGGTCGCGATCACGTCGTCCAGCCGCCGGCGCGGGCTGATCGACATCGGCACCATCTGGTGGCTGAACGCCACGATCTGGTGCCGGGGCTCCGTCGCCGCCGTCACGAGCGCCAGCGCCGCCGACGCGACCCGGGGCGTCAGCCCCGGC
>JALYGH010000216.1 GCA_030777205.1 Chloroflexota bacterium | reverse complement strand
TCGGTGCCCCCTGCGATAGACAGCAAGCCGTCCCGCACCGCTGTCCTGACTACTCTTGGCATCCGCGCAAGAGACGCGGGAAGGTTACCACCATCCTGAACGGCACGCCCAGCGGTTTATCACCTGGAAACGTGCATGGGCATCACGCTGTCACAGTGCGAACCCGGCGGGTGATCCGGCGTCAGCGCCGGGCGCGCGACAGCCGCGGCAGTGGGGGTGCCGGGGACCGGGGCAGGGCGTCGGCGACATGGTGGAGGCCGAGGGCGCTACCATCCGCAGGTGGGGTCGGCACCGGAGCTCCATCCGCGCATCTGAGACGGGAGGGCGGGCGTTGGCCGAGCACGAGTCGACGGACCAGGATCGTCGGACGGGTCAGGGGGACGAGAACGCGCGATCGGCCGAGGCGCTCGTCCGTGAGGTCCGCTTCGAGCACCTCGCGGATGGGCTCGGCATCGGGACGGCCGCGCCGCGCCTCTCCTGGACCGTCGAGACGAGCATCGGCGGATGGCGGCAGGCCGCCTACGAGGTCCGGGCGCACGGACCGGACGGCAGCATTCGCGGCGAGACCGGCCGCGTCGAGTCCGACCAGTCGGTGCTGCTGCCCTGGCCATTCGAGCCGCTCGTGTCCCGCGAGCGAGTCGTCGTCCGGGTACGGGCCTGGGGCGCCGACGGGCCGCCCACGGCCTGGAGCGCGGACGCGCCGGTCGAGGCGGGCCTGCTGTCGGCGGCCGACTGGGTCGCGCGCTTCGTCACGCCCGACTGGGATGAGGACCCGAGCACCCCGTCCCCCGGTCCGCTGCTGCGTCGGGAGTTCGTCGTCCGCCCGGGCGTGCGGCGCGCCCGGCTGTACGTGACGGCCCTCGGCGTCTACGAGGCCTACCTCGACGGGCGGCAGGTGGGCGACCACGTCCTCGCGCCGGGCTGGACCAGCTACAACCATCGCCTGCGCTACCAGACCTTTGACGTGACGGCGCTGCTGCCCGAAGGGCGCCACGTCCTCGGCGCGATGCTCGGCGACGGCTGGTACCGCGGTCGCCTCGGGTTCGGCGGCGGGCGGCGGAACATCTACGGCGACCGCCTCGGGCTGCTGGCCCAACTCGAGATCGAGTACGCCGACGGCACGACCGAGCGGATCGTGACCGACCCGGCCTGGCGCGCGAGCGCCGGGCCGATCCTGGCGAGCGACCTGTACGACGGCGAGACGTACGACGCCCGCCGCGAGCAGCCGGGCTGGTTGACGGCCGGCTTCGACGACCGCGACTGGATCGGGGTGCGCACCCTCGACCGCGACCTCGGCACGCTGGTGGCGCCATCTGGCCCGCCGGTGCGGCGGATCGAGCTGGTGGTGCCGACGGCCATCACGACGTCGCCCGCGGGCAAGACGCTCGTGGACTTCGGCCAGAATCTGGTCGGCCGCCTCCGCATCACGGTCCGCGGCCGACCGGGCCAGACGGTGACGCTCCGCCACGCCGAGGTGCTCCAGGATGGGGAGTTGTGCACCCGGCCGCTCCGGACGGCCCGGGCCACCGATCGGTACACCCTGCGCGGCGACGGCACGGAGACCTGGGAGCCGCGCTTCACCTTCCACGGCTTCCGCTACGCCGAGGTCGACGGCTGGCCGGGCGAGCCGCGGGCCGAGGACATCGTCGCCGTGGTGTGCCACTCCGACCTGGAGCGCACCGGCTGGTTCGAGTGCTCGGACCCGCTGCTCAACCGCCTGCACGAGAACGTCGTCTGGAGCATGCGCGGCAACTTCCTCGACGTGCCGACCGACTGCCCCCAGCGCGACGAGCGCCTCGGCTGGACCGGGGACCTCCAGGTCTTCGCGCCCACCGCGTGCTTCCTGTACGACGTGGCCGGCTTCCTGACGTCGTGGCTGGCGGACCTCGCCGCCGAGCAGGCCGCCGCTGATGGCGTCGTGCCGTTCGTCGTCCCGAACGTCGTCCCGGTCGCGCCGACCCCGGCCGCCGCCTGGGGCGACGCCGCCGTGATCGTCCCCTGGGTCCTCTACCAGCGCTTCGGCGACGCGGGCATCGTGGCCGCCCAGTTCGCCAGCATGCGCGCCTGGGTGGACCACGTGGCCGGCCTGGCCGGCCCGGGCCGCCTGTGGGATCGCGGGTTCCAGTTCGGCGACTGGCTGGACCCGGCCGCGCCGCCGGACCGGCCGTCCGAGGCGCGGACCAACCCGCAGGTGGTGGCGACCGCGTACTTCGCGCAGTCGGCCGAGCTGCTGGCTCGGGCAGCCGACGTCCTCGGGCGGGTCGCGGAGGAGCGGGAGTACGGCGCGCTGGCGGCGGAGATCCGCGCGGCCTTCAACCGTGAGTACGTCACGCCGGCCGGCCGGCTGGTCAGCGATGCCGCCACGGCGTACGCCCTGGCCCTCGAGTTCGCGCTGCTCCCGGACGAGGGCCAGCGTCGGCACGCGGGCGAGCAGCTGGTCGGGCTCGTGCGGGACGCCGAATACCGCATCACCACCGGCTTCGTGGGCACGCCGCTGATCTGCGACGCCCTGAGCAGCGTCGGGGCGCACGACGCCGCGTTCCGGCTGCTGACCCAGCGCGCCTGCCCCTCCTGGCTGTACCCCGTCACGATGGGCGCCACCACGATATGGGAGCGCTGGGACAGCCTCCTGCCGGACGGCACCGTCAACCCGGGCCAGATGACCTCGTTCAACCACTACGCCCTCGGGGCCGTCGCGGACTGGCTGCACCGCGCGGTCGCGGGCCTCGCGCCGGCCGCGCCGGGGTACCGGCGCATCGAGGTCCGGCCGAGGCCGGGCAGCGTGACTCGGGCGCGCGCGCGGCACCGCACGCCCTATGGCATCGCGGAGTCGGCGTGGCGGATCGAGGACGAGCAAATGGTCGTCGAGGTGGTCGTGCCGCCCAACACTACCGCCAGTGTCACCCTCCCCGGCCGCGACGCG
>JALYGH010000215.1 GCA_030777205.1 Chloroflexota bacterium | reverse complement strand
CAGCCGGCCGCGCAGGCGCCTGACTCAGCCCTGCCCACCGCGTGACGGCGTCGATGCGCCCGCCGAAAGCGAGCCGTCAGCCGGTGACGGCGGACAGCACGCGCGCGATGAACCCGTCGAGGGCCGTGGGGTCGATCCAGCGCACCACGGCCACGAGGTCGTGCTCCGGGTCCACCCAGATCGCGTTCCGCCCCCACCCGAGCGCGAAGTAGCTCGACGCCGGGGCGCTCGGGTAGGCGATCCGTCCGGTGTTGAGCCACCAGAGGCAGCCGTAGCCGGGATTGACGGCCGACGGCGTCGTCGCCGTCTCGACCCACTGCTCGGACACGAGCTGGCGCTCGCGCCACCGGCCGCGGCGCAGATGGAGATAGCCGAAGCGCGCATGATCCCGCGAGCTGACCCATACGCCGCCGCCCCAGTGCCCGCCGCCGCTCACCGACTGCACCCGCCGGCCGCCGATCTCGACGTAGGAGTTCTCATACCCGTGCCACTCCCAGGTCTCGGAAGCGTCGATCGAGTCCATGATGGACTCCTTGAAGACCTCGGGCAGCGGCCGGCCCCAGACGCGCAGGAGCGCCAGCGAGAGGCGGTTGACGCGGACGTCGTTGTACTCGAAGTAGCTGCCGGGCTCCCGCCGTTGGCGCGGATTCCCCTTGGAAGTCTCGACCGGGTCGCTGCCGGTCACCCGGTTGTGGTCGACGGAGTCCGGCTTGCCCCAAAGCGTCCCCTGCCACTCGCTGGTGAGCTGGAGCAAATGCCGCCAGGTGATCTTGTTGTTGTGCCGCGGATCGAAGCCGCCGTCGTCGACGTACTCGCGGACCGGATCGTCGAGGTTTCGAATCAGCCCACGATCGAGGGCCAGTCCGGCCAGCGTGGCCAGGTAGCTCTTGCTGACGCTGAACGTCATGTCCACGCGCGTCGTGTTGCCCCACTCGGCCACGATGTAGCCGTGTCGGAGCACGAGGCCGTTGACGCCGCCGCGCGGCGACCTCACCGGTCCGACGATCGCGCCGTACTGGCCTTCCTGGCGCGTCAGGTCTTCGATGGCCCGGCGCAGGTCGCGCGGCATCGGCGTTTCGTGCGCCTCGGTGAAGGCCACCGCGTCGGCGAGACGGTCGGAGTCCATGCCGACCTGTTCCGGCGAGCATCGCTCCCAGCGGTCGCCGTGGTCGGGAAAGTAGGCCGGGGTCGGCATGCGGGCACTCCTTGGGCTCAGGTCAGGTCCGCCTCGACGGCGCTCAGGGCGCGGTCGATCGCGCCGACCAGGCTGGAGATCTCCCCCGAGGTGATCGTCAGCGGTGGGGTCACCAGGACGTGGTCGCCGACAAGACCGTCCGCGCCGCCTTGGCCGGGGTAGACGGCCGCCCCCTCGGCGATGCACGCCCTCGCCAGGCGGTACGCCATGCCGTCCTCGGACGGGAACGGTTGCTTCGTGCCCTTGTTGGTGACCAGCTCCAGGCCGAGCATCAGGCCCATCCCGCGGGCGTCGCCAAGGATGGGGTGAAGGTCGACCAGCCCGCGCAGGCCGCCGAGCAGCTCGGCGCCGCGCTCGCCGGCCGCGCGCACGAGATCGTGTTTCTTGATGCAGTCCAGGACCGCGATCCCGGCCGCCGCGATGACCGGGTTCTGGGCGTACGTGTGGCCGGCGACGAACGGCGTGCCGGCCGCCTCCAGCGCCTCGACGACTTCGTCCGTGGCGACCAGCACGGCCAGCGGCGCGTACCCGCCGCTGGCGCCCTTGGCCGCGACGAGGATGTCCGGCGCGACGTCCCAGTGCTCGGTGGCGAACCAGCGGCCGGTCCGCCCGAAGCCGGTCATCACCTCGTCCTGGATCATCAGGACGTCGTAGCGGTCGCAGATCTCGCGGATGCGCTGGAAGTAGCCGGGCGGGGCCGGCACGGCGCCCATCGTTGCCCCGACCACCGGCTCGGCGATGAAGCAGGCGACGTTCTCGGGCCCCTGCCACTTGATCATCCGCTCCAGCTCGTCGGCGCAGCGAAGGCTCCCGCCTGCACAGTCGTCGCAGCGATAGGCGTAGGCAGGAGGGATCTTCGGCATGTCCTGGAGCATCGGCACGTACCTGCGGCGACGGCCGGTGTGCCCGCCGAAGCCGGTCGCGCCGAGGGTCATGCCGTGGAAGCCTTGCCAGCGCGCGACGATCAGCGACTTCTCCGGCCGACCCTTCGCCAGCCAGTACTGGCGCGCGAGCTTGACCGCGCCCTCCGTCACCTCGGAGCCGCTGTTGAACAGCGCGACCCGATTGAGGCTGCCCGGCGCGACGGCCGCGACCGCGTCCGCGAAGCTCCGGATCGTCGGGCTCTGGAACTGGGTCCAGGGCAGGAAGGCGACGGCGTGCATCTGCTCCGAGATCGCGTCCACGACCTCGGCGTTGCCGTGCCCGACCGAAGTCACACATCCGACCCCACCGGCCGCGTCGATGATGGCCCGGCCGTCCGCGTCGTAGAGGTACACGCCCTCGGCGCGGACGACCGTCGGGAGGTCGTCGGCGGTGGCGGGGAAGAACGACGCGGGGCGGGGTCGCGCGGGCGTCTGCGTCATGCGGGCCTCCACCGGGCAGGTCGCTGCTCGGGGAACGATAGCCCGGACGGAGCGGCCACGAGTAGCGGTGACGAGCACCGGCGCCGCCGGATGCTAGCATTGTTCGCCCATGGGCCGGCCGGGTCGGGCCCGGCCGAGCGAGCGGATGGTGAGCATGGCGCACAAGCTGTTGATCGTGAGCGACGACGGGCCGGCGTACCGGGAGATCTTCGCGCGCGGGGCGCCCGAGCTCGAGGTGAAGCTGTACAGGCCGGACGATCCAACGGCCGCCCGGTTCGCCCGCGAGATGGACATCCTCTACGCCTGGTAC
>JALYGH010000214.1 GCA_030777205.1 Chloroflexota bacterium | reverse complement strand
CATGCGCGAGACGCTCGGGCCGGACGTCGACCTGCTGATCGAGGTGCACCGCCGGCTGGCGCCGATGGTCGCGGTCCGCGTCGCCAGGGAGATCGCCCAGTATCGGCCATTCTGGTTCGAGGAGCCGGTCTCGTCGCGGAGCATGGACGCGCTCGCCGAGGTGCGCCGCGAGATCGACATTCCGGTCGTGACCGGCGAGGAGCTGTACACCAAGTCGGAGTTCCGCGAGGTCTTCGAGAAGCGCGCCGCCGACATCATCAACCCGGACGTCTGCAACGTCGGCGGCATCCTCGAGCTGAAGGAGATCGCGGCGATGGCCGAGCCGTCCTATGTGGCCGTCTCGCCGCACAACTACAACAGCACGACGGCCGGGCTGGCCGCCACGGTCCACGCCTCGGCGACGATGCCGAACTTCCTGATCACCGAGTATTTCGTGAACTTCGAGCCGATCGGGAAGGAGGTCACGACCTCGGTGTTGGTGCAGGAGGGCGGCTACGTCCGGATCCCGACCGCCCCCGGCCTCGGGGTCGACTTCGACGAGGACGCGCTGCGCGCCCGCGCCTACCAGCACTTCCCCGACCGACGCCTCCGCACTCCCGCCGACGAGTAAGGGCGGGCCCGGGCCCACGTCGGGGAGGGCGGGCGTCGGCATACCCGAACGGCGGCGAGGCAGATGGCGGCGAGGCGTCCGGCACGCGATCGCATCCGACGGCAGCGAGATCACGAGTTGTCCGTGGCGCGTCGCTTCCACGCCTTCCTCCGCGAGCGCGGGCACCGGCTCGGCCGGCCTGCCCCGGGCGACCCGAACAGGCGCGAGCCCGACGCGTTGTGCACGGGGCCGACCGGCGTGGTCGGCATCGAGGTCACCTGTCCCTACTACGACCGCGCCCACGCCGCCGCGACGTGGGCCTCCCCAGAGCGCCACCGGCCGGCGGGGCGCCCGTCCGCCGGTTTGCCGGCTTCGACGAGCTCGGCCGCCGGGCCGGACGCGGCCTTGCTCGACGAGATGCTCGTCCTCCTGGACCGCAAGCTGCGCAAGGCGTACCGCGTGCCGACCTACCTCGTGCTCGACGCGTCCCACGCCGACCTGACCAGCTCTCATGAGGCCGGCCTGTTCGTCCCGGCCCTCGAATACCGTGCACCGTCCGGCTCGCCGATCGTCGGCGTTTACCTCGCGCTCAGCCGTCCGTTCACCGGTGCGACCGACTTCTTCGAAGTGCCGCGGGCTTGAAGGAACGACCGGGCGCGCCGTCAGGCGTCCGGCGCCGCGCTCTCATCAGGCGACCCGCGGACGACCCCGACCAGGTCGTTCAAGTCGGACAGCATCCCCCGCCAGCGGTCCGCCCCGAGCGGATCGACGACCTCCGCCTGCGCCACCTGCCAGAGCGGCAGGGCCGCTTCGAGCACCGCCCGGCCGTGCTCGGTCAGCCGGTACCGCTGGGCGCGCCGATCGGCAGTCGGCGCGGCCTCGATCAGGCCGGCCGCGCGGATGACCTTCAGGTTCCGCGAGAGCGTCGTGCGGTCGGTCACGAGCGCCTCGGCCAACTCGCCGAGGGATGGGGACCCGCCGAGCGCGTACGCGGCCAGCAGGGTGAACTGGGTCATCCGTAGCCCGGCCGGCGCGAGCGCGCGATCGAAATGCTGGGACACGGCCCGCGAGGCGCGCCGCAGGTTGAAGCCGGCGCAGGTCGCCGCGATCTCGGCGCACCGCGCCCGTTGGCGAGCTTCCAGGTCGAGGATCACACCATGCAGTGTACACCCCCTCCCCGAGTGGGAAGCACTTCGATCACGACCGCAAGGGCCGCGATGTCCCGCCGGCGGCAGGACGGATGACCCTGGGCGGTCACCGTCGCGCGCAGTATGCTGCCATCGTGGCACACGGCATGCAGCGAGGCACCGCCGTACCCGGCTGCGACTTATGTCGGCGCTGGAGGATGTATTGGGGGTCGACGCGATCTGCCGGCGGCCGCGCTTGGCGCGTTGGCGGCGCTGATCCTCGTCGCGCTCATCTACGCCGGCTCGCGGGGGCTCAAGGACTTCGATTCGGCCCTCGTTGGCTACGCCGTGGGGACAGTCTTTGCGGCGGCGGCAGTCACTTACCGCTACACGCGCTGGCTCGGCCGGCCGCCGACCTGGCGCTACTTCCGAGCAGGCTGGGTCAATTTCCTCTCCTGGCGGAACTTCCGCCGCTACACCACGCTCATCCCCCGCGCCTGGTGGACCGACATCTTCGCCCAGACCTTCATCCTCAAGCGGGGCTTTGGGCGCTGGTTCGCCCACATGGCGATCTTCTGGGGCGTGCTGCTCTCCTGTGCCATCTCCTTCCCGCTCACCTTCGGCTGGCTGCGCTTCACCTACGTCGATGCCGGCACCTACCAGCTCTGGTTCTTCGGCATCCCGACGTTCACCTTCCCGATCGAGACGACGATCGGGTGGGTGCTCTACCACGCGCTCGACTTCACCTCCGTACTGCTGATCGCCGGCCTGCTCGTCGCGATGTGGCGGCGGGTCACCGACGCCGGCCTGCTCGTCACGCAGCGCTTCGGCTTCGACCTGCTACCGCTCGTCCTGCTGTTCGCGATCGCGTTCACCGGCCTGATGCTGACCGCGTCGTCGCTCTGGTGGGAGGGACGGTACTACTGGTTCATCTCACTGACCCACCAAGTGGTCGTGGTCGCCTGGCTGCTGTCGCTGCCGTTCGGCAAGTTCTTCCACATCGTCCAGCGCCCGGCCTCGATCGGCGTGACACTCTACCAGGTTGTGAACCAGGACGTGGCCCACTACGGCCAGGAGCGCGCGACCGGCCGCTGCGGCCGCTGCGGCGGGGAGCTGCCATCCGAGCAGTTCGTCGCGGACCTGAAGGCGACCCTCGCCGACCTCGGCCAGCGCTACGAGCTGGGCGACGGGCGGGGGTCGCTCCAAGATTACTGCCCGACCTGCAAGCGGGTGCTGCGCGGACAGGCGTACTACCGGTTGATGGGGAACCGATTCGTGTAAGCGAGGGAGCAGGCTGTAGGCGGCGGGCAGCAGTTCTTCTCGATCGCCTGCTGCCTGCCGCCTACCGAGGTAACTTATGAGCGTCAATCGCGACATCTTCGTCGAGCGCCGCGACTTCAACGAGGACTTCCAGCAGGCCGGGCGCTCCCCGGCCGCGTGGGCCGATGCCGACCGCGTGCCGGAGAGCCTCGTCCCGACCCACTGCTGCTTCTGCGGCGTCCAGTGCGGCATGCACCTGCGCGTGGCCGACGGGCAGGTCATCGGCGTTGAGCCACGCGACTACCCGCACAACCGCGGCTCGCTCTGCCCCAAGGGTATCGTCGCCTACCAGCAAGTCGGCCACCCCGACCGGCTGCTCTACCCGATGATCCGCCGCGGCGGGAAGGGCGGCCGGCTGGAGCGGGCGACCTGGGACGAGGCGCTCGACTACGTCGCCGGGCGCTGGCAGGACATCCAGGCGCGCTACGGCAAGGACGCCGTCGCCGTCTACAGCGGCTCGTCGATGACGAACGAGAAGTGCTACCTGGCCGGCAAGTTCGCCCGTGTCGGCCTCGGCACCCGGCACATCGACTACAACGGCCGGCTTTGCATGTCCTCGGCCGCGGCGGCGTACGCTAAGGCGTTCGGCGTCGACCGCTCGCCACTCCCAATGACCGACATCCCGCTCGCCGACTGCATCTTCGTCGCCGGCTCGAACGTCGCCGAGTGCTTCCCGATCGTCATGCAGTGGATCTGGCGGGCCCGCGACCGGGGCGCCAGCCTGATCGTCGCCGACCCCCGCGAGACGCCGATCGCGCGCACCGCCGACCTCTGGCTGCCGGTCCGCCCGGGGACGGACGTCGCCCTGCTGAACGCGATGCTGCGCCAGGTGATTGAGGACGGCCTCGTCGACGAGGCCTACCTCGCCGCCCGCACGACCGGTTGGGAGGCCGTCCGCGCGGCCGTCCAGGACTACACGCCTGAGGTGGCCGAGCCGATCACCGGCGTGCCGGCCGAGCGGATCGTGGCGGCAGCGCGGCTGTACGGCCGCGCGCCGACCTCCCTCATCATGCACGCCCGCGGCATCGAGCACAGCACCCACGGCATCAACAACTGCCTCGCCTGCATCAACCTGGCGCTCGCGCGCGGCCAGGTCGGCAAGCCCGGTGGCGGCACGATGATGATCACCGGCCAGGGCAACGGTCAGGGTGGGCGCGAGGTCGGCCAGAAGGCGAACCAGCTCCCCGGCTACCGCCACATCGACGTGCTCGAGGAGCGGCAGTTCGTCGCCGACGTGTGGGGTGTCCCGGAGCCGGAGCTGCCCCAGGAGGGCGCGGCCGCGACCGAGATGGTCAAGCTGATGGCGACCGGCGAGATCAAGAGCTGCCTGATCCTCTGCTCGAACCTGATGGTCCCTACAGCGTCACTTATGTTCGGTCTGGGCTACCCTGTCGTCCCGGGGTAGGAGGGCATGGACATGGCCGTGGGGCAGGTGGTGAAGCCGAGGCGTGGAATCGGTCAGTGGGTGGACTCGGTA
>JALYGH010000213.1 GCA_030777205.1 Chloroflexota bacterium | reverse complement strand
GGCGAGTATAGCGGCGAGCGTGCGAGGACGGTCGGGCCGCTACGCGGGCGACGGCGCGGCAGTCAGCGCGCGGTGGAGGCGCTCGGCGGTCATCGGGATCTCGGTCAGGCGGACGCCGGTCGCGTCGCGGATCGTGTTGCCGATCGCTGCCGCGCCCAGGATGACCGGCGGCTCGCCGACGCCCCGAACGCCGAACGGGCCGGACCGCGAGGGGATCTCCAGGAGCACCGTCTCAATCGGCGGGACCTTGTCCACGCTCGGCAGGGCGTAGTCGAGCAGGCTGCCGGTCACCACCCGGCCGTCCCCGTCGAGCACGATCCCCTCGTAGAGCGCCCAGCCGATGCCCTGGGCCACCCCGCCGTGGATCTGCTCCTCGATGCCGGCCGGGTTGATCGCCCGCCCGACGTCCTGGACGGCGACGTACCCGACCACCTCCGGCCGGTGGGTGTCCGGGTCGACGCGCACGCGCGCCAGGTGGGCGGCGATGCCCGGCGCCCGCTCGGTGATGCCGGACCGCCCCTGGCCGAAGACCGGCGGGTACTTCCCGTTCATCTCGGTCGCCAGCGTCCCGATCCGGTCCAGGCCGATGGCCCGGTCCGGCGTCCCGCGCACCCGGACCCGGCCGTCGGCGATCTCCAGGTCATCGACTGCCACCTCGAGCTGGTCGGCGGCGATCGCCAGGAGCTGAGTCCGAGCGTCCTCGGCCGCCTGGACGACCGCCGTCCCGACCGTCAGCATGATCTTGCTGCCGCTGGCGTTGCCGGCGAACGGGCCGGTATCGGTGTCGGCGTTGACGATCCGGATGCGGTCGGGAGCGATGCCGAGCGCCTCGGACGCCATCAGGACCAGGCCGGTGTTGGTGCCGGAGACGTCGACCGAGCCGACGACCACCGTCAGGCTGCCGTCGGCTTCCAGGCGGCAGGTGGCGCCGGCCGACTGCAGCCCGCCGAACAGCCCGCCGATCGCCACGCCGACGCCCTCGTTCGGGCGCCGCTCGCGGTCGCGCCAGGCGGGGTGGTCGCGGAGCCGCTCCAGGCACGCCCGGAGGCCGATCCGCGGCCACGGCCGGCCGTTCGGCATCGGGTCGCCCTCCTCGGCGGCGTTCTTCAGGCGCAGCTCGATCGGGTCGACGTTCAGTTCGCGGGCCAGATCGTCCATAGTCGACTCGAGCGCGAACATAGTCTGCGGGCCGCCCGGCGCGCGGTACGCCCCGACCGGGGTGGTGTTGGTGACGACGGTGTAGCCGCGGATGCGCAGGCTCGGGAAGCGGTAGAACGCCCCGGCGTAGAGGGCGGAGTTGGCGAGCGGGCCGCCCGGGTACAGGCCGGAGTTGACCACGATCCGGGCGTCGAGGGCGGTCAGCGTGCCGTCGCGCCGGGCGCCGAGCTTGACGTCGACGAGCATCCGCGGGGCCGGGTTGGCGGCCTGGAACTCGTCCATCCGGGTGTAGACGAGGCGCACCGGGCGGCCGAACTTGATCGCCAGCGCGGCCGCCAGCGGCTGCACCAGCAACCCCTTGCCGCCGAAGCCGCCACCGAGGACCGGGGCGGCGACCCGGATCTTGTGCTCCGGCCAGCCCAGCGCCTTGGCGAGCGCCTGGCGCGGCAGGAAGACGCCGTGGCTCGACGACCAGATCGTGAGGGTGCCGAGCGGGTCGATCGCGGCGGTGACGGTCTGCGGCTCAAGGTACCCTTGGTGGACGATCGACGTCCGGTAGGATCGCTCGACCACCACGTCCGCCTCGCGGAAGCCGGCCTCGACGTCGCCGCGATCGTAGCGGGCATGGTCGGCGAGGTTCGGGGAGCGGGTGGCCGGGTCGTCGGCGTCCTCGGTGACCTTCCGCCCGGGCAACCCATCCGGCCAGATGGCCGGCGCGTCGGGTCGCAGCGCGTCGAGCGGCTCCAGCACGGCCGGCAGCTCGTCGTACTCGACGTCGACCAGGGCGAGCGCGTCCTCGGCGACCGCCTCGCTCTCGGCCAGCACCGCCGCGACCGGCTGGCCGCAGAACCGCGTTTCACCGCGCGCCAGCGCCTCGCTCGCCCGCGACGTGACCGGCCCCTTGAGCACCGACGCCAGGTCATCGGCCCCGATCACGGCCACCACGCCGGGCAGCCCGAGCGCCCGGCTGGCGTCGATTCGCCGGATCCGGGCGTGGGCGTGCAGGCCGAGGACCAGCCGCGCGTGGAGCAGCCCGTGCAGCCGCAGATCGTCGCCGTAGCGCGCCTGACCGGTCACCTTTTCCGGGCCGTCGACTCGCCGAATGCGCGTCCCGAGGACCGACCCCGCTGCCGCGACTGCCATGGTGCGCCCCTCCCGACTGATCGGCCGGCACTATAGCGCAGCCGGCCGCCGAAGGCTGCCTAGGATTGGCAGCGGGGTCGGCGCGGCGCGCCGACCTGGCCACCGCGCCCGGACGGACCGGCTATGATCGGGCAGTCGAGCGCACGGAGGTGCTCTGGTGGATCGGTGGCAGTACAAGACCGTTAGCATTCCGCCCGCCGAACGCGCCAGACTTGACCAGATCCTGAACAGCTACGGCGAGGCCGGCTGGGAGCTGGTCAGCCTGGTGATCGAGGAGTGGCTGCCGCGCGGGCTGACCGGCGGGGCCCAGCAGGCGACCTATCGGGCTGTGTTCAAGGCACGCGCCTGACGCACGACCGAATAGGCCGTGCCCTGACCTCGACGTACCCTGCCGCCTCGGCCGACGCCCGCGCGTCGCCCGGAGCGCGTGCGTCGTCGAGGCTACCCGCGTCGGCGAGGCCGCGACCAGCGAGCCCCACCGTTGCCATCGATGCGGGTCCTGCCTGGGTGGCAGTTGGACCGGCGCTGACGGCCGGCTCGGGTCGGCGGGCCCCCGGTCGGGCCGCCATTCGCGCCACCCGAACCGCGGCACGGTGTTAAGGGTCTTTACAATCAAGAGATGGCAGTCTAGAATCAGCGCGGCGGACCGCGCGGCCGTCACGGAACACGGAACCAGGTGCCCGGCCGGCCAGCTTTTGCGGTTCAGCGAGTATTAGGAGTCTTAATGAACAAGCGCTTCGCTACCCGGCGCGTCCTCGCGATCCTGGCCGGCGCCAGCCTGACGCTCATGGCCTGTCAGCCCGCCCCGGCCACCTCGCCCCCCGCAACGACGAAGCCCGCTCCAGCCGCGTCGCCCGCCGCCTCCCCCGCCGCGTCGCCTGCTGCCTCGCCGAGCCCGTCGCCTTCGCCCGCCAGTCGCTAGCGTCGGTCGCGTGGGGCGCGCTTCGGCGGGCCCCGCGCGGGCGCACGTAGCACATCGCCGTCGCGCGCGACGGTGGCGTGCGCCGCCGAGAGCGAGGCGGTCGCCGAGGACGCGCTCGGCTCGCGCCTCCTGGACGTACCCGAGGATGCCGTTGAGCAGGACGATCGCGAAGATGACGAGCGCCTCGAATGGCAGCCGCTCGTCCCGCTGGTACACCCACAGCCCGAACGAGATCGCGGTCGCTATCAGCAGCAGGACGACGAGGGTGTCCTGAAAACTGGGCGTGGAACTCGCGCCAGGCCGGCGTCGGCTCCTCCGCGGGGAGCTCGTTCGGGCCGTAGCGCTCCAGGCGCGCCCGCGCCTCGGCCGCGCTCAGCCCGCCGGGACGGGGATGCTGCCATGATCGCCGGTCCGACGGTGCACCGAGTTCAGCCCCCCGGCTCGCGTGGCCGACTGCGGTCCTTGACGCCTCGTCCGGGCGGTACGTACCATCTTGATGAGCGGTGGCCCGGCCGCCGTTCGCAACCGAAGAGCGTCGGTACGGATCTGCTAGGGGAGCCGTGAGGCTGAGAGCTCGCGCGTCGCGGGCGACCCTTTGAACCTGACCAGGTTAGGACCTGCGAAGGGAAGCGGTGACCGGAACACCCAGGTGTCTCCCGGGGCCGCTGTGGCGTAGTGGCGGTTCAGCGCCTCCCGAGGATGGGACGGCGCCTACGAGGAGGGCGGCGTGAACGACGTTCTTGAGATCGCGGGGAAGCAGTTCCGCTCCCGCCTGCTGCTCGGCTCCGGCAAGTTCCGGACGGCCGACGAGATGCGCGCCGCGTACGAGGCCGCGGGCACCGAGATCATCACGGTCGCCATCCGTCGCCTCGACCTGGATGACCCGACCAAGAAGACGCTGCTCGACGAGATCGACTGGACCCGCTACACGGTCCTGCCAAACACGGCCGGTTGCTACACCGTCGAGGACGCGCTCCGCACCGCCCGCCTGGGGCGCGAGCTGACCGGGTCGAACTGGGTGAAGCTCGAGGTGATCGGCGACCCGAAGTACCTCTGGCCGGACCCGATCGGGACGCTCGAGGCGGCCCGAAAGCTCGTCGACGAGGGCTTCGTCGTCCTGCCGTACACCACCGATGACCCGATCCTGGCCAAGAAGCTCGAAGAGGCCGGCTGTGCCACGGTCATGCCGCTCGGCTCGGCGATCGGGTCCGGCCAGGGCATCCCGCACTTCGGCCGGATCAAGGTGATCATCGAGCAGGCGAGTGTCCCGGTCGTCGTCGACGCCGGGCTCGGCGTCCCGTCCGACGCGGCCATGGCAATGGAGCTGGGCGCGGATGCCTGCCTGGTCAATACGGCGATCGCCGAGGCGGGCAATCCGGCCCTGATGGCCGAGGGATTCGCCGAGGGCGTCCGCGCCGGCCGCAAGGCGTTCCTGGCCGGCCGGATGGCGAAGCGCGCCTACGCCAGCGCCTCCAGCCCGCTCGAAGGTGCCGTGCGGTGACGGTCGCGCGGCCCACGATGGTTCGGCCAGTGTTGCCGCTGCCGGTCGTCATGCTCGTCACCGACCGTCGCGCCTGCGGGGAGCGGATGCTGGACGAGGTCGTCTGGGCCGCCGTCGACGGCGGGGTCAACGTCGTCCAGCTCCGCGAGAAGGATCTGCCCGGGGCCGACCTCTACCTTCTGGCGACCAAGCTGCGCGCGGCGGTCGGCACGCGGGCGCTGCTGCTCGTCAACGAGCGGATCGACGTGGCGCTGGCCGCCGGTGCCGACGGCGTCCAGCTCGGCTCGACCGGCCTTCCGTGCGAGGTGGCGCGCGGCCTGCTGCCGGACAAACTGCTCGGGCGCTCCGTCCATGCCACGGCGCAGGCCGCCGACGCCGTCGCCAAGGGAGCGGATCTGCTGGTCGTCGGCACGATGTTCGCGTCGCGCTCGCACCCGGGCACGCCGCCGGCCGGCCCGACCCTGCTGCGCAAGATCGCGAACGTGACGCCGACGCCGCTGATCGGCATCGGGGGCATTTCGGCGAGCAACGCCGCCCAGGTGATCGGCGCCGGCGCCAGCGGGGTCGCCATCATCTCCGAGATCGTGGCGGCGCTCGACCCGCGCGAGGCGGCGGCCCGGCTCGTCGGCGTCGTCCAGGAGGCCTGGCCGACCGCGCCGCTCCACCGGCGGCACTGACCCGGGGGGTGACGCGCGATGGTTGAGACGATGCAGTTGACGGTGAACGGCAAGGGCCGCCAGCTTGACGGCCCCCTGACCCTGCTCGGCCTGCTCGAGCGGCTCGGCGTCGATCCGCGCATCGTCGCGGTCGAGCACAATGGCGAGATCGTCAAGCGCGATCGCTACGCCGAGACGTCGCTCGCGGACGGCGACCGGCTCGAGGTCGTCAGGATGGTCGGCGGCGGCTGAGCCGGTGTCGGGGGCACTCACCTCCAGTCTCCTGCATCCGTAGGGCGCCACGTGACCCAGGAGGCTATCATGACCGCCGCCGAAGCGTACGCGGCCCGCGTCGATGCCGTCATTGCCCAGCGCACTCGCCTGCGCGGTCCCCAGCCGCCTGGCGACCTCTTCGCCGGCCTGCCGCCGGAGCATCCCCTGCTCACGGCCGATCCGCGGCGGTCGATCGAGCCGAACCTCCAGATCATCGCCGGGTACGTCGAACCCGACGACGTGATCGTCGACGTCGGCGGCGGGGCCGGTCGCTTCAGCCTGCCGCTCGCGCTGCGCTGCCGCGAGGTCATCAACGTCGATCCGTCGGCCGCCATGCTGGCCGCCTTCGAGGCAAACGCGCGGCGGGCGGGCATCGCCAACGCCCGTGCCGTTCGGGCTGGCTGGCCGGCCGCCGACCCGCCCCGCGGCTCGGTCGCGCTGGTCAACCACGTCACCTACTTGACGCGCGACATCGTGCCGTTCGTCGAGGCGCTCGCCGCGTCCGCCTCGCGGCGCGTCATCGTGACGGTCGGCAATCCGCCCCCGCCGGCCCGCAACCGCGAGGTGTTCCGCCTGGTGTACGGCGAGGAGTCCGAGCGCGTCCCGGGCCACGTCGAGCTGGTGAACGTGCTGTGGGAGCTGGGCATCCAGCCGGACGTGCGGGTGCTGCCCGACCCGACGATGCTTCCCGTGCCGGCCCCGAGCCGCGAGGCCGCCATCGCAGGCGCGCTCCTGGCCATCCGGACCCACCAGTGGGCGTTCTGGCCACTCGATCCGGAGCTGGAGGCGCGGGCCCGCCGAATCTTCGACGCGCGGTTCGACGAGCTGTTCGAGCAGACGGCCGACGGCTACCTGCCGCGCTGGAGCAGCCCCGGCCGAGACGTCCTGATTACCTGGGAGACCTGCGCGTAGGCAGCGGTTGATGGGCATACCATGGTCGGGTACGTCGAGGGCCTGAGGGATGGTCCAGGCACCGCGACCGGAACTCTCGGCTAGAGCGGCGCCTCCAGAGTACAATCTGCTCAGAGCTGTCGTCCCCCGGCAGCATGGGCCGTCAGCCTCGGCGGCTCGGAGGTCGCTGTGCACGCTCTGGGTGCCCACCCCACCGCCCCCAGCTCGGCGGCCGGGCGTCGGCTGAAGCTGCTTATCGCCGGCGGATCGGTCCTGCTCGGCGTCTGCTACCTGATGATCACCGCCCTCCAGACCTCGACCGTGTACTACCTGACGGTGGGCGAGCTGCTTGAGCGCGGCACGGCCGCCTACGGCCAGCAAGTCCGGGTCGCGGGGGACGTCGTGCCGGGCACCGTCGAGCGCGAGGACGCCGGCCTCGGGGTCCGTTTCGTCGTCCACGACGGCAGCGGCCAGGTCCCCGTCTACTACCGCGGCGGGCCGGTCCCGGACATTTTTGGCGACGAGGTCCAGGTGGTGGTCGAGGGCAAGTATGGCGCCGACGGCACGTTCCTGGCGAACACCCTGCTCGCCAAGTGCCCCTCGAAGTTCGAGGCCGACGGCACGGCCGAGGCCTGATCGATGGCCGACTTCGGGCACATCGCGGTCGTGGCGGCCTTCATCGTGGCCTGCTACGCGGCCATCGTCGGGCCGCTCAGCGCGCGGCTGCGCGCCCCGGAGCTGTTCGCCAGCGCGCGCAACGGCGTCCTGGCCGTCGCCGCGCTGCTGACGCTCGCCAGTGCCACGCTGATCGCGGCGTTCGTGACCCACGATTTCTCGATCCGCTACGTGGCCGAGCATTCCAGCCGCGACATGCCGCTGTCCCTCGTGGCCGCCGCGTTCTACAGCGGCCAGCAGGGCTCCCTGCTCTACTGGGCCTGGACGCTCTCCCTGTTCAGCGCGATCGTCGTCCTCCAGCACCGGCGGACGGCGCGGGAGTTCATGGGCTACGTCATCGGCACGCTGATGCTGGTGGCCGGCTACTTCGGGCTCCTGCTCGGGTTCGTCGCGAGCCCGTTCGAGAAGATGCCAATCGTCCCGGCCGAGGGCATCGGGCTCAACCCGCTGCTCTACGACTCCGGCATGCTGTACCACCCGCCGATGCTCCTGGCCGGGTACATGAGCTGGACGGTCCCGTTCGCCTTCGCGATCGCGGCCCTGGCAACCGGCCGGCTCGACGCGGAGTGGATCCGCTCGACGCGGCGGTACGCCCTGGTCGCCTGGGCGATCCTCGGCATCGGCAACCTGCTCGGGGCCTGGTGGGCCTACCGAGTGCTCGGCTGGGGCGGCTACTGGGGCTGGGACCCGGTCGAGAACTCGGCGATCATGCCCTGGCTGGTCGGGACCGCCTTCATCCACTCGGTGATGATCCAGGAGCGGCGGGGGATGCTGAAGGTCTGGAACCTGGCCCTGGTCCTGGTCACGTTCTTCCTCTGCATCTTCGGGACGTTCGTCGTCCGCAGCGGCGTCATTAGCTCCGTCCACTCGTTCGCGCAGTCGGCGATCGGCCCGTACTTCCTCGCCTTCCTCGCCACGATTGTCATTGGCGCCCTCGGCCTGCTCTGGTACCGGCTGCCTCGCCTGCGCTCGGACAATCAGCTCGACGCGATGCTCTCGCGGGAGGCGAGCTTCCTGCTCAACAACCTGCTGTTCGTCGGGCTGGTGTTCGCGATCTTCTGGGGCACGATCTTCCCGCTCGTCTCGGAGGCGATCCAGGGCGCGAAGATCAACGTCGGCCCACCGTTCTTCAATCAGGTGGCCGGGCCGATTATGGTCGGGTTGCTGGTGCTGATGGGGGTCGCGCCACTGATGCCCTGGCGCAAGGCCTCGCGCGATCATCTGGTGCGGAACTTCGCCGGCCCGGTCGGCGTGGCGCTCGTGGCAGCGGCGCTGCTCACCATCTTCGCCCCGAACGCTCCGATCGCGCTCCTCGCCCTGTCCGTCTGCGTCTTCGTCGCGGCGACGATCGTCCAGGAGTTCTGGCGGGGTATGCTCGCGCGCCACCAGGCGACCGGCGAGGCCTACCCGCTCGCGTTCGGCTCGCTCGTTCGCCGCAACAACCGCCGCTACGGCGGCTACGTGGTCCACCTCGGGGTCGTGCTGATGGCGGCGGCCGTCACCGCGTCGAGCATGTACCAGGTCGAGCGGACGGCCCGACTGCAGCCCGGCGAGGCGCTGGAGGTCGGCAGGTACCGCCTAACCTACAACGGCCTGCGCGAGCGCCAGGAGCCGGGCGTGCGCATCGTCGAGGCCCGGGTCTCGGTCCAGTCCGGGCGCGATCTCCTCGGAGCGATGACCCCGGACAAGCGGTTCTACCGGAACTTCGAGCGCCAGCCGGCGACCCAGGTGGCGATCCGCACGACGGCGTTCGAGGACCTGTACATCGTCCTGGCCGGCTGGGAGCAGGACGGCTCGGCCAGTTTCCTGGTCTTCGTGAACCCCCTCGTCGTGTGGCTGTGGCTCGGCGGCATCGTTGCTCTGGCGGGCACGTTCGTCGCGATGTGGCCGGCGCCGCGGCCGCGCGCGGTGACCGTCGATGCCCCGGTGCCGGCGCTCGCGGTGGGGAGGGCGTGACGTGGCGATCCGTCGGAGCGTGGCGGTGGTCGCCCTCCTGGTCCTGCTGATGGCCGTCGTCGTCCAGGTGGCCGCCGCGGACTCGGTCGAGGAAGCGGCCCGAGACATCGGCAAGCAGCTCCAGTGTCCGGTCTGCCAGGGCGCGTCCGTGGCCGACTCTCCTTCGGACCTGGCCGGCCAGATGCGGGGGGTCATCCAGCGCAAGCTCGAGCAGGGCGAGAGCGAGCAGGAGATCATCCAGTACTTCGTCGAGCGCTACGGCGAGGCGGTCCTGTTCTCGCCGCCCCGCCGGGGGCTCGGACTGGCCGTCTGGCTGGGGCCGGTGATCGTGCTCGGGGTCGGGGCTGGTGTCCTGGCCCTGCTGGCGAGATCGTGGCTCCGCCAGCGACTGGTCTCGGCGAGTCCAACGTCGACGCCGCTCGTCGCCCACCGGAACGGCACGGCGGGCGGCGCCGCGCCCGAGCCGTACGACGCCCGCGTCAGCGCCGAGCTCGAGCGCTTCCGACGGGAGTCCTGACCGTGGAGTACCTGGCCGGGGCCGTCGCGGTGCTCGCGGCACTCGCATTCGTGGCGTACCCGCTCGTCCGTCGGGCCGCGGCCACGGCGCCGCCGGTCGAGTCGACGGAGAGCTATGCCGAGCGTCGGACGGCGGTGTACCGGGAGCTGCTGGAGCTCGAGTTCGACCATCGCGTCGGCAAGCTGAGCAACGAGGACTTCCGGCAGCTCGCCGATGCGTGCCTGGCGCGCGCGGCGGCGCTCGTCGCGGCCGAGGAACAGATGGCCGAGGCGCTCGACGCCTGCATCGAGCGCGAGGTGGCCGCGATGAGGATGGCAATGCAGGCACGGAGCGCCGCCAACGAAGGAGCCCGGACCGCATGACGCCCCGGCTGCTCGCGCTGGCGCTCGTGGCGGCCCTCGCCCTGTCCGTCCTCGGGGGTGCCCAGGCCGTCGCCCAGGACAACGGCCGGCTCGACGGCCGGGTCGTCAATGGCACGGCCGGCGGCCCGACGCCGGCCGACGCGACCGTGACCGTCCACATCATCCGGGACCGGTCGAAGGTCGGCGAGCGCGTCGTCCAGGCCGACCAGGAGGGACGATTCGCGGTCGACGGCCTGGCGACCGGCGCGAATACCATCTACTTCCCGATCGTCGACTACGGCGGGGCGATCTACTACCCGGACCAGCCGGTCCTCCTCGACGACCAGCCCGCCAAGACGACCGAGATCACCGTCTTCGAGCCCACCCGCTCATCCGAGGGGCTGGCGTTCGAGCGCTCGAACATGCTGATCATGTCGGTGAGCCCGACGTTCATGACGGTGATGGAGATGGGCGCGGTGGTGAACCGGACCGATCGCGCCTTCGTCGGCGACGATCAAGGCCGGACGCTGCGCCTGGTGCTCCCCGCCGGCGCCACCAACGTCAGCCCGCAGACCGGCCTGCCGCCCGACGCGCTCGAAGCGCTGCCGGACGGCTTCGCGCTGACCGACCCGATCAAGCCCGGGCGCCGCGAGCTCGCGTTCAGCTACCAGCTTCCGTTCGACGCGGCCACGCTCGACGTGATGCGCACCCAGGCGCTCCCGATCGAGACGTTCACGCTCTACGTGCCCGACAACGGCCTGAACGTCGTCAGCAGCGGGCTCGCGCTCCAGGGCACGGCGGAGCTGGGCGGCCAGCGGTTCCAGCAGTTCGTCGCCCAGGGCGTGCCGCCCGACGGGGAGCTCGCCTTCCGCCTGACCGGGCTGCCGGCCCAATTCAGCCTGAAGCTGCGCGAGCTCGGCTTCCTGGTGGCCGGGGTCGGCACGGTGGGTCTGGGCGTCGTGCTGGCGATTGCCCTGCGCCGCCGGCCGGCCCACGCGCCCGGTCCGGTGACCGCGACGTCGGCGTCGGATCGGGACGGCGAGCGAGCACGGCTCGTTCAGGCGCTCGCCGACCTCGACGAGCGCTTCGCGGCCGGCCAGATCGACGAAGAGGAGTACCGCGCCGAACGCGATCGCGACAAGCGGCGCCTCGTGGCCCTCCTCGCGTCATCGCCTCCATCGTGATGAGCGTCGAGCCCGCGCCACCGGCGGCGCTCGAGCGAGCCGATGCCGGCCCGACGCTGCCGCTCGTAGAAGCGCGCGCCCTGACGGTCCGGTATGGCGACGTTCCGGTCCTTCGGCGGGTCTCGCTGGCGATCGGGCCGGGCCGTCGGCTGGCGCTCCTCGGTCCCAATGGCGCCGGCAAGAGCACGCTGCTGCGGACGCTGGCCGGCCTGGTGCGGCCGGCCGACGGCGCCGTCCTGCTGCACGGGCGGCGGCTGGCGGATGATCCGGTCCTGGCCCGCCGGCAGATTGGCTTCGTCGGGCACGAGTCGCTGCTCACGCCGGCCCTAACCGCTGGCGAGAACCTCACCTACTACGCTCGACTCTACGCCGTCCCGGAGCCGGCCCGCCGGGTCGCCGACGTGCTGGAGCAGGTCGGGCTCCTGCATCGTGCGAACGACCTGGCGCGCACCCTCTCGCGGGGGATGACGCAGCGCGTCGCACTCGCCAGGGCGCTCCTCCACGACCCGACCGTCCTCCTGATGGACGAGCCGGATGCCGGCCTCGACGTGGCCGCGTACGCCGCCCTGCGCCGGACGGTCCTGCAGCCCGACGAGCGCGCGACGATCCTCGTCACGCACAGCCTGGAGCACGCGGTCGACCTCTGCGACAGCGTCGCCATCCTGGACGGGGGGCGGCTCTGCCACGTCGGTCCGCTCGACGGCCTGGTGGTCGACGACCTGCGCCGGCTCTACGACGACGTGACCGCCGGCCGGAGGGGCTGACGATGTCGCGGGCGACCACGGGCCGACTAGCGGACCCACCGGCGGCGCCGGACCGCCTGCCGGCTGCTGCGATGCGCCTGCCGGGGCTCGCGGCGACGTTCCTGACGCTCGTCTGGCGGGACTTGCTCGCCGAGTGGCGGACGCGGGAGGTCGTCACCGGTGGGGCGGCATTCGCCCTCCTGGTGCTGGTCGTGTTCAATTTCGCCTTCGACCTGCGCGTCGACAACGTCGCGGAGATCGCGCCCGGCGTGCTCTGGGTCGGGTTCGCCTTCGCCGGCATGCTCGGCTTCGGCCGCTCCTTCGCCGCCGAGCGCGAGCGGGGCACCCTCGACGGCCTGCTCCTCGCGCCGATCGATCGGGGCGCGATCTACCTGGCCAAGACGGCGACGAACGCCATCTTCATGGGGCTCGTCGAGCTGGTGACGTTCCCGGCGTTCGTCGCACTGTTCAACGTCCAGCTCGACTGGATTGCCGCGGGCACGGTGGCGCTGCTCGGCACACTCGGCTTCGCGGCGGCCGGCACGCTCGTGTCGGCCATCGCCGCCAACACCCGCGCCCGCGAGGTCATGCTGCCGGTGCTGCTGCTGCCGCTGGCCACACCGGTCCTGATCGCCAGCGTCCAGGCAACCGGCCAGGCGCTCGGCGGGCGGCCGGCCGAGACGTTGCCCTGGCTGCAGCTCCTGGTCGGCTTCGACGTCATCCTGCTCGGGATGTCGTATGTCTTGTTTGAATTTGTCCTCGAAGAGTGATCCTGTCTGGAACACTTAAGCTAGATGAGGATCACCCCGATCGGACGGCCGATCGCGCAGAGGGAGCTAACGGTGAAAGGATTGGGCAGAACGGACGCGGCGCTCGGAGTGGCGTCGCTCCTCACGATGCTGGCGGCGCTGTTCGCCGCCCTGGCGTACGCGCCGACCGAGCGCGTCCAGGGCGACGTCCAGCGGATCTTCTACTTCCACGTGCCCCTGGCCTGGGTCGCCTACCTGGCGTTCTTCGTCGTCTTCGTCGCCAGCATCGCCTACCTGCGGACGCGGTCGGACTGGTGGGACGCGCTGGCGCGGTCGTCGGCCGAGATCGGGCTGCTGTTCACGACGCTGGTGCTGATCACCGGTTCGC
>JALYGH010000212.1 GCA_030777205.1 Chloroflexota bacterium | reverse complement strand
CCGCTGCCCCTCCCACGCCACCGGCGCCGCCCGTCCGCGCCGCCGCTGCGCCGACGCCGGTCGCGCATACGTCCACGGGATCCGCCCCGCCCACGCAGACGTCCGATTCGGCCGGCGCAGCCGCGGCCGCCGCTCGGATCGCCTACGACGAGGATCTCGTCGCGGGCATCTTCGAGCGCGTCGGGCCGTCCCTCGTCAACGTCAACGCCCGCGTCCAAAACCAGGAGGACCAAGCCCGCGTCCGCCAGGGCACCGGCTCCGGCTTCATCGTCGATCGCGACGGGCACATCCTGACCAACAACCACGTCGTCCGCGATGCCCTCCGGGTCGAGGTCGTCCTGGCCGATGGCACGCGGTTGCCGGCCGAGGTCCTCGGCCGCGACGCCCTCAACGACATCGCGCTCCTGAAGGTGGAGGCCGCGCCCGAACAGCTCCCGCCCGCCCCGCTCGGCGACAGCTCGGCGCTGCGGGTCGGCCAACTGGCCGTCGCAATCGGCAACCCCTTCGGCTTCACCCGCACCTTGACGGGCGGCGTCGTCAGCGGACTCGGTCGCCCGATCGAGGACGCCGGCCGCCGCCCCCTGCTCGACATGGTCCAGACCGACGCGGCGATCAATCCGGGCAACTCCGGCGGCCCGCTGCTCAACGCAAATGGCGAGGTGATCGGCATCAACACGCTGATCGACCGCACCCAGCTCGCCGTCGGCTTCGCCATCCCGATCAACACGGCAAAGGGCATCCTGCCGACCCTGATCGTCGGGCAGGCCGTCGCGCGGCCCTGGGTCGGCATCGCCGGAGTGAACCTGACGCCGATCATCGCGGAGCAGCTCGGCCTGTCGGTGAGCGAGGGGATCCTCGTCCGCGAGGCGATCGCGGACGGCCCGGCCGCCGCGGCCGGCATCCGCGGCGGCACGAACGACGAGCCCGCGCGCGGCGATGTCGTGCTGGCCGTCGACGGCCAGCCGGTGCGACGCGTCTCCGATCTCGTCGCGGCGATCGACCGGCGCCAGGTCGGCGAGACCGTCGCCGTCACGCTCGTCCGCGACGGCCAGGAGGTGACCATCCCGGTCACCCTCGGCGCCTTCCCGGAAGGCCGCTGACGCCGTATCTCAAGGAAGGCCACTACCTCAGCCTGGGAGGCCCCCGATGGCGACTCATGACGATCTCACGCAGGTCGATTCGTCCCTGGACGACGACAGTGGCTGCACGGTCGATTGGAGCTGGCTGCGCGGACTCGAGATCGAGTCGGCCACCAATGACCTGCAGCACCTTCGCATCCGCTTCGCGAACGGCCAGACGCTGAAGATTCAGGCCGCGCTGTATCAGGGCAAGCCGTTCCTGGCCTTCGACCCGTACAAGCCGCGCTCGTGAGCCCCGCGCGCCCGACGCACTCGGACGCGCGGGGCTTCGACGTCGCCTACTCCGCGCCCGTCTGCACCGGCGCTCCACTCGGGGCCCGTTTCCGGCCGCGCCGCCGACCGTGGCGGCGGGCCGGATGGCCCGGACGCTTCATGTCCGCGACCAGGCGGCAGAACGCGCACCGCTCGGTCGTCGTCGGCTGCTCGCACTCGATGCAAGGCCGCAACTCGTGCTCGTCGGCCTCGCCGAAGCCCGGCCGTCCCTTCTCGAGAAACCCGAACAGGAACGCCTGCTTCGTGCCCGGAGAGCGCGCCTCCAGCACGTTCAGCGCCTCCTTGTAGAGGAGTGAGCGCGCTCCGACCGCGTTCGGGCACTCTTCGACGACGTAGTCGATGCCGCGGATGACCGCGTACGACGCCGTGTCGTGCTCCGACAGCCGGTAGAGTGGCTTCACCTTCTTCACCAGGCCGGCTTCCTCTGCCTCGAGCACCGGTGCCTGGCGGGCGAGGTACGACGTCTGCCAGTGCAGGACGTTCCCGAGCAGCGTCGCCGCCTCGTCGTCGAGGTTGTGCCCGGTCGCCACGACGTCGTAGCCCCACTCGGCCGCCCAGCGATTGAACAGGTAGCGCTTCGTCAGCCCGCAGCCGGAGCACGGCGCCCGACGGGTCTGCTGCGCCACGAGGTCGATCGTGTAGCCGTACTGCTCCTCGAGCGGGATGACGTGCAGGTTCAGGCCCTTCGCGGCCGCGAACGCCTCGGTCAGCTTGCGCGACTCGCTCGAATACTCGCCGATTCCCAGATCGACGTACAGCCCGTCTGCTCGATAGCCCAGCTCGAGCAGTACGTCCCAGAGCGCCAGGCTGTCCTTGCCGCCGCTCACCGCTACCAGGATCTTGTCGTCGCGCGCGAACATCCGCTCGTGGCGGATCGCCCGCTCGACCTGATCGTGGAAGAACTGGACGAAATGCTGTCCGCAGTAGGCGGCGTTGTGGCGCCGCACCTCCACCCACGCCTCGTCGCGGCACTTGACGCAACGCATCGCTAGCCCCCGCCCGACATGACCGGCCGGACCTCGACGCGGTCGCCCTCTTCGAGCCAGGCGTCCCGCGTCAGCAATTGACTGCCCTTGATAACCAGCACGGTCTCGGGCGCCACCCCGAGTTCGCGGAGCGCGTCGGCCACCTGCCGCCGCCCCGGCAGCTCGATTTCCTGCCGCTTCGGGATCCGCATTATGACGGTTGGCACAAGAACCTCACATCCTTCGTAACTTGAGCGACACAGAACCGTTTCGATTTCTTGATGGCTCCCGTAGTATAGTCCCGCCCCGCCCGGTCCCGACCGGGCGATTGCGCGCCGGAGACCGCTCCGGTCCGACGATCACTTTGCCCCCCGGGAGGACCGCTCCGTGCCGAGAAGCCTCTGCACGACGGCGGCGTTGCGTTCGCGTTTCGCCTCGATCAACGCGCTGACAGCCCCCTTTCGCACCAACCGGCACAATCCGCGCCAGATGGCCGTCCCGCTCGATCAGCCGTCGGCGCCCCGTTTGGCCCTCACCCTCGCCGCAGTCGGCCTGACCTTCGCGCTCACCACGGCGACCGCCGCCCGCCACGACGACCTGGCGACGCTCGCCCGGGCCTCGCTGGCCGGCCTCGACGTCCTTGAGGCGCGCGTTCAGGACGCGATCGGCCTGACCGACGTGCCGGCGATGGACGCCGGACTGGCCCAGATCGTCGATCCGCGGCCGAAGTTCTCGCTGCTGCTCGGCGCCCGCCAGCCGCATCTCCCCGTCCAGCCCTTCGAGTATGAGGTGAAGGACGGCGAGACGGTCGCCGACATCGCCGCGCGGTTCGGCACGGCGGTCAGCTCGCTGCTCTGGAACAACGGCCTCGAGAGCCCCGATCAGGTCCAGGCCGGCGCCCGCCTGACTATCCTGCCGGTCGCCGGGGTCCTCCACCTCGTCCAGCCCGACGAGACGCTCGGCGCGATCGCCGAGCGCTACGGCGCACGCGTGGACGACCTGATCGCGGCCAACGCGCTCGATCGACCCGACCGCCTCGAGTCGGGCCAGGTCATCGTGATCGCCGGCGTTACCGTCCCGATGCCGACGACGGCCGTTGCCCGGGCGCCGGCCGAGCCGGCCGCTGATGCGCAGACGGTCGCGCTGGCTGCGCGGGAGGCGGCCCCGGCCGATGACCAGGCAATGGCAACGCTCGAGGGGCGAGACCAGCTCCCGACTCCGGCGAATGCCGCCGCCTGGCAGCGCGAGTTCATCCTCTCGATCGCGCCGGGCGCCCGCGAGTCGCAGCGCAAGACCGGCGTGCCGGCCTCGGTCACGCTGGCCCAGGCGATCCTCGAGTCGGATTGGGGCCGCAGCAAGCTGACCCGCGAGGCGAACAATCTGTTCGGTATCAAGGCGATGCGGAGCCCGGGCAGCGCCGGCGTCTACAACATCGAGACCTGGGAAGTGCTCGGCGGCCAGAACGTGATCGTCATGGCCGGCTTCAAAGCGTACACGTCGCTGGCCGACTCGATCGTCGACCACGGCCGCTGGTTCCACGAGAACTCGCGGTACTGGCGGGCGCTCCAGGTCCGTGACAACCCGCGCGAGTTCGCGCGGGCGATCAACGAGGCCGGCTACGCCACCGACCCGGCGTACGCGGTCAAGCTGATCAACCTGATGGAGAAGCACAACCTCTTCGCCTACGACGTACAGTAGGCTGCGGCCCCTTGCCCCCAATTTTAGGGACCACCCCACAGTTGGGAGGCAGGGGGCCGCTTCATGTCGGCGGCCGTCGATAGGAGCACCCACTGCTACCATCCCCGTAGGCGACGCACGCGCCGTACACGCGCGCCGCGGACGAGGGAGGGGATGATGGACCGTGATGCGCTCTGCCGCCTGTCCGCGACGCGGCTGGCCGCGCTCATCCGCGACCGCGAGGTGTCGCCCGTTGAGGTGGCCGTCGCCCTCCTGGCGCGCGCCGAGCGGCTCGATCCGGTCCTGCACGCGTTCATGACCCGGACGCCGGAGCGGGCGCTGGAGCGGGCGCGCGCCGCCGAGGCGGCCGTCCAGCGGCGCGAGTGGCTGGGGCCGCTGCACGGGGTCCCGGTGACGATCAAGGATGTCGTCTGGGTCAAGGG